>NZ_JBSSBR010000018.1:0-57041 GCF_054059035.1 Thermostichus sp. MS-CIW-36 | reverse complement strand
GGGATCCCTAGAAATTGGAAACCACGCTCATTTTCGTAGCGGTGCTTTGCCAGTTCGTAGTTCCCCCTTCGGGGGGATCCCTAGAAATTGGAAACAAATATTTGCGCCAGTCACCATAAACGTAACGAATTGTTCCCCCTTCGGGGGGATCCCTAGAAATTGGAAACCACGCTCATTTTCGTAGCGGTGCTTTGCCAGTTCGTAGTTCCCCCTTCGGGGGGATCCCTAGAAATTGGAAACTTTGTGGGGAGATACTCCACATACAGCTGTTCAGTGAATACGGTTCCCCCTTCGGGGGGATCCCTAGAAATTGGAAACCTCAGCGTGAACGATTTGCTCTTTGGTGTACTTCATATTATGTTCCCCCTTCGGGGGGATCCCTAGAAATTGGAAACTTCCTGGGTATACGACCCAATACTACAGTTGCAGTAGCGAGGTTCCCCCTTCGGGGGGATCCCTAGAAATTGGAAACCTTGAGTAACTTTACCTGCCAGTAGAGCTGGCTAATAGTTCCCCCTTCGGGGGGATCCCTAGAAATTGGAAACACTCGGGATCTCAGTGGAGCTTCCACCGAGTAGGGGAATCGTTCCCCCTTCGGGGGGATCCCTAGAAATTGGAAACTCCTGGGGCTTCTAGGGCCTGCTCAGAGAATATTCTGAGAAGTTCCCCCTTCGGGGGGATCCCTAGAAATTGGAAACTGTGTGAACCTGGGTGTGTTGGTGGGGAGGTTATTTACGGATGTTCCCCCTTCGGGGGGATCCCTAGAAATTGGAAACGTGGATCGGGAAAATCCACGGCTCTGGCTAAGTCGCGTTCCCCCTTCGGGGGGATCCCTAGAAATTGGAAACTAATGGCAGCCTTTGATGGTGGGGGATTAGACTACAGGTACCCGTTCCCCCTTCGGGGGGATCCCTAGAAATTGGAAACTTTTGTCTTTCACTGACCATACGGTCAGCTCACGCAACGTTCCCCCTTCGGGGGGATCCCTAGAAATTGGAAACAACAATTCTTCGGTTTCGAGTTTTTCAAACAGATCATGTTCCCCCTTCGGGGGGATCCCTAGAAATTGGAAACGAGCACCTTGGGATACGAGACAGCACGACAGTTGCAGTTCCCCCTTCGGGGGGATCCCTAGAAATTGGAAACCAGTCGGCTCGATGATCCCACGCTCTAATGCGTGTTCCCCCTTCGGGGGGATCCCTAGAAATTGGAAACACTAACTCGCTATGGAGACAGGGGACAAGCTGCAGCTTAAGTTCCCCCTTCGGGGGGATCCCTAGAAATTGGAAACCTCCACCACAAAAGAGCTATTCTGTGGAGTAGATGACCTAGTTCCCCCTTCGGGGGGATCCCTAGAAATTGGAAACCTGAGAATCCGCCGGAAGTCGACTTCCACGCTGCCTTCCTCGTTCCCCCTTCGGGGGGATCCCTAGAAATTGGAAACCTTTGATGGATTTAAAATCTAGGATTCTACGAGAAATGAGAGTTCCCCCTTCGGGGGGATCCCTAGAAATTGGAAACTTAAAGCGGCGACGTTTGCGCTCGGCACGTTGTGCCTTACGTTCCCCCTTCGGGGGGATCCCTAGAAATTGGAAACAACCAGGCCGTTGAACTTGCTACTCCCCCGAATGGCTTTGTTCCCCCTTCGGGGGGATCCCTAGAAATTGGAAACCGCACAATGTTAGGAATTAAGTTTTTACCGTTACTCTGTTCCCCCTTCGGGGGGATCCCTAGAAATTGGAAACCATCGTATTCCTGGACGAGAGTTGCCGATTGGTAATCGTGTTCCCCCTTCGGGGGGATCCCTAGAAATTGGAAACTGGGCTTCCACCTCCAGAATCAAGTTACAGATTAGGGTTCCCCCTTCGGGGGGATCCCTAGAAATTGGAAACTACCAAAGCATATGTTTGACACTGTCGTATGCATATGCTTCACGTTCCCCCTTCGGGGGGATCCCTAGAAATTGGAAACGTCGAGGACAATGGCCAGGGCCACTTGCGTGGTCTTCTGGTTCCCCCTTCGGGGGGATCCCTAGAAATTGGAAACCCTATAGCCACAAAAAATCCCCCGCCAATAAGGCGGGGTTTTTCCTTCGGGGGGATCTATAGAATTGGAAACCTAGGGATCCCCAGTTGGAAAGAAATTGGAAACAGAGAAAAGATTAGAGTAAAGCCGGTGCTGCTCGGCAGAGGCCAGGCAGCGCTGTTGGTGCTCAGGCCACTCCTGGAGGGCTAGTTTTTGTTGTTCCTGGAGAAGGGTTTGTAGGTCTGAGTCTGCAGGCAGCTCGCCTTGCAAAACCTGCAAATCGTTAAAGCGGCCCAGTTGATCCTGCAAGCACTTCAGGGTTGCTATCCAATCTTGCATGGTTTCCCCGTAAAAGGGCGCAAAAAACTCCACCTGATAGCGCAGCCGTTTGGTGGCCTTGCGCAGCTCGTGCAGTTGCTCAGCCTGGGCTTCCGTTGCGGGGAAAGCAGGGATCCGCCAGCCTGGCTGCAGCAGCCACTGGGCCAGCAGGGGAGTCAGCAAGTGGGGCAAGCTTTCCGGCAAAGGCAGCTCCGCCTGGGGCTTATAGCGGGGGTGAGCCAGCCACTGCTCGCAGGCAGCTTGAAACGCCAGGAAGTCAGCATCTTCAAGAATGCGGCGGGAGCGTTTCTCGGCTTGGGTTCGACGTTGCTGCAGATCTTGTTTTAGCTTCTCCAGTTCTGCCTGCTGGTCTGCCGGGATCCCTTCCCAGCAAGGTTCCTGCAGGATTTCCAGCAGCACGTCCAGATCCCGCTGCTTGCCCAAAGCACTGGCCAGCTTTTGCAGGCGTTTGGGCTTGAGAGGCTTGGGCAGCCGGACGGATCCCTGAAATACCTGCACCCAGGTGCCAATACGGCGCAGGGTCACCCGGATTTGGTGCAGAGACTCTGCCGCTTCTGGATGCTGGGTCAGAACTCGCTTTACGTGTTTCTGCAGCCGCTGCCATTGCTGGCTCAACAGCTGGTGGGCCCAGGCGGCCACGGTTGGCAAGGGCGCAGATGAGGGCAAGGTCAAGTGCAAGGACTCCGTCCCGCTGACGCGATCGGTTTTCAGCTCAGCAGCAACAGCGTCCACAGCCAGTCTCCTCTACCCAAAACGAGAACCAAGAGGGCAGCAGGCTCTTTTCACATTTTCACATAGGTCATCCAGCCTAGCTTGAGGTTACCCCCGCCTCTTCCCTTTTAACCTAATCTTAACCTTGGTAAACCGAGCAGGCTGTGGCCAGGGAAACTGTCGCGAGCTTTGGCCTGTCGCGCCATTCCCGTCAGCGGAACAGAGCATGACTCTAGTCAATAATAAGCTCAACTATACTGAAAATAATGTATAATATGTTCAGTACGGATTACTACCAGTTGATCTTTCTGTTTACTTTCGAGTCTGCCAACATGGTAGCCAAAGCAAAGCAGAAAATTGGTAGTAAGACGACACGGAAACTGCGCTTTGGGTATTCTACTCAAAGCTTTGCGGGATACCGCCATTCTGTTTGGAAACAAACAGAATGCTATCGCTGCATAGTTGAACAGTGATGTTCAGCAATGTTCAGCGTAAATGTATCAGTCTAGGGCTCCCGGCCTGCTGTCGCAAGTGGTAGGCGGGGTTCGACCACTGACCAGAGGCGGGCAGCCACCTCTGCCGGGGATCCCTGGGCTGAAATGCGGACAATCCGCTGTGGTTCTGCGGCAGCCAGGGTTTCGAATCCGCAGTAAACCCGCCGGTGGAACTCTAGGCCTTCTTGCTCGTTAGTGCTCTGCACCGCTAGCTCAACTGCGCCAGAAGAACGGGAGCGAGCCCGTTCTAGCCCCACCTCGGGGGGCAGATCCAGCCACAGGGTGAGATCCGGCTGTAGCCCGTCGGTGACCCATCGGTTGAGCTGGCGGATCTTCTCCAAGTCCAGCCCCCGACCGTACCCTTGGTAGGCCAGGGTGGAATCGGTAAAGCGGTCGCAAACCACCACCTGCCCTGCCGCCAGAGCCGGCGCGATGACTTTGCTCACGTGTTCAGCCCGATCCGCCGCGTACAGGAGCAACTCCGCCAGAGGGCTAAAGGGATCCCCGTGCAGCAACAGCTCCCGCAGCGTTTTGCCCAGCGCCGTGCCCCCCGGCTCGCGGGTACACAGGCAAGCGTAGCCTTCTTGGCGCAGCCGCTCAACCAAGAGGGCCTGTTGGGTGGTTTTGCCCACCCCTTCCCCGCCTTCTAGGGTGATGAACACACCGTCGTCCTGATACATTCACGCTGAACTCTCCTGAACATGGTTCAGGAAAGAAGCGATCGCATCCTGCCTATCTCTGAGCAGGAAGGCGGTATCCCGCAAAGCCCTGAGGAATACCCCCCGAGCGCTTTCCCCCTTCACTTCCCGGCAACCGTTGCGGTGGACTCAAGGATCAGGGGGAAACTTGGTCTACTATATCCCTCTCAATGACTTTTGCCAAACCGCCTAAAGCTCAGTAAATTCAGCAAAGTTCAGGGTTTTGGGGGTTAGAGGCATGCTCTGCAGGAGGGTTAGCGCAGGTTGAGTTGGGGCTGCAAATTAAAGGAGTGCCCCGGCACCACCACGTAGACGTCGGGGATGTTGGTGGGCTCCAGGCTTTGCAGGGCTAACCCTTCGATGTTGGAGCGCAGGGCGTTGTTGATGGTGGCTTCCAGTTGGGATAAAACCTGCGCCTCGTTGCCCTGAGCGGCCAAGCCAGGAAACTGGCTGTACACGGCGCGCGCCAAGCTGCTGGCCAAGGGGAGCTGGATCAGGGTGAGGTTGGATCCCCCCAGCTGGGGGCCCAAGGTGTTGGCCCGGCCGCGGATGCCCAAAGCTTGGAGGGCATTGGCCGTTTGGCTGACAGGGATGGTGCAAGTATCCATCTTGTAAACGGGCACTGAGGCCATGGTCAGAGCAGAAACGCTGGTCAGTTGCACCACAGTAAAGGAGGCAGTGCCGTTATAGGCAAAGCAAAAATCGCGAAAGGCTGCGGGCACATTGGCAGCGCGGATGGGGCGCTCATCGTCAAAGCCGCCCGACTCGGCGAAGATGTTGCGGATAGCGAATCCCCCGAAGAAGGCCAGCAGGGCCACCACCAGCAGGATCGTCAGATCGGAGGAGGAGACCCCCCCGCTGGAGCTGCCGCCTCGCCCACCACCGCCATATCCCCCACCGCCAACATAGCCGGAGGTGTAGCCGTAAGGAGCGGAACGGCTGTAGTCACTGCGGTAGCCGGATTCCCCAAGGACTCCGTCCCGCTTACGCGAGCGGCCAGCAAAGGACTCCGTCCCGCTACCGCGAAAGGCAGAGGAACGGGCGGATCCGTCGTAACCTCGGCTGCCGGAGACAGAACGGCGGGGAACTAGCGCTTGCCCAGGGCGCTCACCGGCTCCTCCTGCAGCGGCTTTCTGCCCCCCCTTTTCGCTGTCAACACGAGACCCCTCGTCTCGGCCAGTCTGGGGGGAGCGGTTGGAAGGGCGAGAAGTGGCCCCTTGCGCGGACTCCCTGTAGCTATCCCGCCCATTCTCCAAGGACTCCGTCCCGCTACCGCGATCGTCCAGCCAATCTTCTGCGCCCACAAAGGTTGAGCCCTCTTCCGGCAAAGGGGGTGGAGAACGACGACCTTGGCGCTCCCTTCCTTCACCAGAGTTTGCAACCGAGGAGACCGCGGCTTCCTCACCGGCAGAATCTGGAGCATAGCGGCTGGGATCGGGGGCAGCAGTCCGTTCCGCTGCTGCAATGGGATCTCGATCCTCAAACTCAGAAAAACCCATAGTTCTTCGAGCGCTCCCCTCAGCTGCCAAGGCAAGACGGCTTTCAATTTCACTCCCCCGAAGGGAAGGGACTATTGTATCCTAGCAGCTCCCCGGCCAGGACATCGGATGCTATTCCTGGGATCCAAGCCAGCCCATACGCTTCTCCAGGAGAGGCAACTGCGCTTTCAAGGCGCGCAAGGCTCGGCCTCGGTGGCCGATGGCCTCTTTTTGAGCTGGGCTCATTTCGGCAAAGGTTAGCCCCACTTCGGGCACCCAAAACAGCGGGTCATAGCCAAACCCCCCCTCTCCCCGCGGCTGGGTCAAGATCTCTCCTGAGCATACCCCTTCCACCAGGGCATGCACTACACCTTGGGGATCCACCAGGGCGATGGCGCAGTGAAAGGTGGCTCGGCGATTTGGGATCCCTTCCATTTCCCTGAGCAACCGCTCGATGCGGGCAGCATCGTTGGGGGCATAGCGAGCCGAGCGGATCCCAGGGGCACCGCCAAGGGCTTCTACCGCTAGGCCGGAATCGTCGGCAATGGCCCACTCCCCCAGAGACTTGGCCACGGCTCTGGCTTTGAGAAGGGCATTTTCGGCAAAGGTGGTGCCGGTTTCTTCCACCTCAATTTCTGAGGGCATGCGGCGCAGCTCCCAAGCAGGGGCATGGGCCTGGAAAAAGGCATTGAACTCGCGCCATTTGCCGGGGCTACTGCTGGCCAAGATCAAAGGACGGGTCATGGAAGGTTCCTACGAATCGTATGGATGTAGCGGAAAGCTGAGGAGGCGGAAGGCTGTCCAAGGGCTTCCTGCCTAATGGATCTCGAGAACCATGTTGTGCAGGGCTGTGTTGATCACCAGGGTGGATCCCCATCGCTCTACCTTGCCCCCATCCCAGTGCATGTGTCCGCAGATGTAGTAGCGGGGCTGCACCTGTTCCAAAAGGGGGCGCAAGGTGGGTGTGCGACGGTGATACCACTTCCCGCCTTCATCCAAAAAGCCTCGCGGCGGAGCGTGGGTCAGCAGCAGGTCAATGGGCCGGGGGGGCTGACTGTAGAGGGTGAGCAGCTCCTGCAAATGGGCGGAGGTCAGAGACCAGCTCCAGCCACAGGGGGGAGTCCAGGGTACAGCCAAAACCTGTAACCCCAGCCACTCAAAGCAGCAGGACTGGGTGATGGCCCGTCCCCAACGGCCAACCAGCAAATCCAAAACTGAAGCCGCCGGATCGTGGTTGCCAGGTAAAAAGAGCCAGGGTTTGCCCAGGCTCTCCACTGCCGCCAAAAAGGATTGCAGATGAACCACCTCTGCTTGGGCTGCCGGATGAAAGCCCTGGGTGGCCTTGCGGGAAGGTTTGCCGGCCTTGGAACAGAAATCCCCGCAGTTGATGTAAGCATCCACCTCCGGCAGATGGGCAAGGGCCTGCCGGATCAGCCGAGGGCTGCCGTGGTAGTCGGAGCCGAGCAGCAGCTTAATCCCCATGAGAATCAGCCGCAGAAGAATCCAGGTGGGATCCCTGAAGCAGGGCGGCAACCTGCTGCCAGGAGCTGCTGTACCAAGCTTGCTGGGCTTCCAGTTCTTCGTCGAGGGATCCCGTGGGGCCAAAATCCGGGCAGGCATACCCCAGAGAGCGTAATCCTGCCACCAACACTGCCGGAGACAGCCACCACTGCTGGGCCAAGCGCAGCAGATCCACCTGGCTGTGGGTTTGCAGGTATTGGCGGAGCTGGCGTTGCAAGCTGGCAGCGGAGGGCAGGGGCACCGCTTGCTGATGGACGGCAATCAACAGCTCGCTGCTGGGGGTGCAACAGAGCAGCCACTTGAGGTGATCCAGAGAAGGGGGCCAGCTCCACAACCAGAGTTGATCATAGCGGTGGCCGGCTTGGGGACGGTCGTAGTGGAGAGTCAGGTACCGCCGTTCGCGATAGCGGGCCGTAGGCCTTGAAGACAAGACCAGCGAGGGGCGGCGGAAGCCGTAGAACAGGATGGTTCCCTGCGCCTGAGGCCAGAGGACAGAAAATCGGTCTACAGCTTGCCAACGCAAAGGCTGGGTGGGCTGGGGGGTGGGGCGCCAGATCAACAGAGGTGAGGGCTCTGTCCCCCTCTGGGAGCCAGTCGAGGGCTTGGAGTTGGGCATGGGAGGAGTGGCATCCAGAGAGGCGGGGGAGATGGGAGACTTGCTCCCATCAGGGGTGCGGGGCGCTGTTTTCTCGAGAGGGGGGTTGCCGGCAGTGGCAGCCTCTTGGGCAGGTTGGATCCCGACAATTTCCAGCTCCAGTTGGGTTTCTCCCTGCCATGTTTTGGCCTTGAGGGTGTAGGCTACATCAACTCGCTCCGGCAGCGGATGGGTTTCCGCTCCCCGCCAACGGATGGCCCAAAGAGGGCGCTGGGGCTTCGCGTTTGTGATCCCCACCAACGCATCGGTGATGCTGGCCACTCCGCGGTCATCACTGGGGGTTTTGGCGGCTGAGTCGCTCCTGCCCGGACAAGAGGACTCCGTCCGAGTAGCACGTAACCCATGGGAGCGTTGCGTAGGGAGAGCAGGATCCCGGAGCAGCAGCTTCAGGTGGCCGGGAACTGGGCCAAATCGCTGCTGTTGCAGAACCTGCAGGTTGCGGCTGCAGAAGACCGGCTCAGGATTGCCGATGCCACAGGGCTGCAGATGCTGGAGCTCTCGATAGAGGTCAAGGGTGAGATCTGACAGCGACACTTCGGCATCGATTTGCACCAGCGGCTGGATCTGCTCCGGCTGCAACTGCTGTTGGGCAAACTGCCGCAATCGTTTTTCAAGAAGAGGCCAGTCTTCTGCTCTCAGGCTAAATCCCCCGGCAGCGGGGTGGCCGCCGTGCTTGGTGAACAGATCCTTGCAAAACTCCAACGCTTGAAACACGTCAAACTCGGGGATCCCCTGCCGCGCCGAGCCACTGATCTCCCCTTGCCGCGACTGGCTGCCGATGAACACCGGACAGCCAAAACGCTCTGCCAACCGCGAGGCCACAATGCCGATCACCCCTTTATGCCATTTCTGCTGAGGGGATCCCAAAATTGTTAACACCCGCTCCTGTTGCAGATCTCGGCCTTGCTGGGCAATTTGCTCGAGGGCTTCTGCCTCGATGCGCCCGCACATCTGCTGCCGCACCTGGTTGAGCCGTTCGCAGCGGCGGGCCAGTTTCTCTGCTTGCAGGGGATCGTCGGTGGTCAGCAACTGGATCCCCATTCTCGCCCGGCCAATTCGCCCAACGGCGTTGATGCGGGGCCCCAGGCCAAACCCAATCCACTCAGGCCGCAGCCCCTCCAGGGATCCCTGCATGCCCATCACCTGCAGAAGGGCGCGGATCCCTGCCACCTGGGAGGTGGGCAAGAGGTGCAGCCCCTGCCGCACCCAAAGGCGGTTAACCCCCGTCAGCGGCGCCAGATCGGCAATGGTGCCCACAGTAAACAGTTCCAGGGCCACCCGCTGCAAATGGCCATCACCACGGCGCTCGGCCAGCGCTTGGGCCAGGAGGTAGGCAACTCCCACCCCGGCCATCCCCCGATAGGGGGAAGAGAGCGGGAGCTGCTTGGGATTGAGGATGGCATCGGCAGGGGGCAACTGGGGCGGCAAGTCGTGGTGATCCGTCACGATCACCGTCAAGCCCAGAGCTTTGGCCAGTTGGATGGGCTCGTGGGCGGAGATGCCGTTGTCCACGGTGAGAATGAGGCGCACCCCCTCTCGGTGCAGCTCTTGCACCATGCGGCTGTTGAGGCCATAGCCCTCCGTCATGCGGCTGGGGATGCGGTAATGCACTGGAGCGTCCTGCAAAGCCCGCAGCAGCAGGGCCGTGCTGGTCATGCCGTCGGCATCGTAGTCGCCGCAAATGGCAATGGGCTCTTGTCGGCGAATCGCCCCGTCCAGCAAGTCCACCGCCAGGGGCAAATCGGCAAAATCCTGACTGGGTGGAGGCAGGTGGGCGGGATCCGGCTGCAGGTACTGCCGCACGGCAGCAGGGCTGGAGAGCCCGCGATTGAGTAAGATCTGAGCCAATATGGGCGAGATCCCCACTGCCTCGGCCAAGCTCTGGGCAGCCAACTTGTCCACCGGATGAAACAGCCAGCGTTGAGCAGGGATCCCGGCCATAGGGAAGGGTGGGGCTTGGATGGGGATAGAGGGTAGGCAGTGCTACAGTTGGCCTATAGGGTATCCTTTTGACGTTAGCTCAAAACGCTCCTCTGAATCTTTCCTGCCGCCGATGTATTCTCTGCTGCTTACCTATGGTCTTAACCCGCTGACAGGCTTAAAGCTGTTGGTCAAGTCCTCTGAGCAGACCTCTCTGTGGACACTGGCCCAGCAGCTTTGGGGCCGCCCCGGATCTCGGCGACGCAGGCCGCGCCTACAAATCTCGTTAGGCCGCTTGGTGCCAGAGCAAACCGAGCACTTGTCCAAGTTGGAAGTGCTGCTGCGTCTGCGGTTTTTCATTGCCCTCGAAGCGGAAACTCCAGAGAGTGCTGCCCACCACTGTCGCGAACGGTTCTTGCTTCCTTCCGGCCAGGGATCTGCCATTCAGCTTGCCCGCTACACAGAGGGCTCGCAGCAGTACAAGACGGAGATCATCCGCTTTGCCCTGGGGGGATCCCGCACCCTTGTGGCGAGGACTCCATCCCGCCGCCGTCGCCTCTGAAACAAACTCCCCGACAAGCCATAGCGATAGAGCATGACTCTAGTCAATAATAAGCTCAACTATACTGAAAATAATGTATAATATGTTCAGTACGGATTACTACCAGTTGATCTTTCTGTTTACTTTCGAGTCTGCCAACATGGTAGCCAAAGCAAAGCAGAAAATTGGTAGTAAGACGACACGGAAACTGCGCTTTGGGTATTCTACTCAAAGCTTGGCGGGATACCGCCATTCTGGTTGGAAACAAACAGAATGCTATCGCTGCATAGTTGAACAGCGATGTTCAGCAGTGTTCAGCGTAAATGTATCAGTCTTGCCAGCCTATCTATACTGGAGATGCACTAGATCTGTGTTTCTCCCGTGAACCCAACTGGGCTGCATCTTTGCGGTGGCAGTGCGGAGCATTCTATCGGTGGTGGGCGGCATCTGCAAGCCCATCCCTGGCACAGCCTTGCCCAAACTTCGGCTTACGCTAGCTTTGAGTTGTCCTTCCCGCAAGGGGGTGAACTGCGAGCTCTGGCACTGTGGGGGATCCCCGCAGGCCCAGGCAAAGACTCCATCCCGGATGCAGAGGTTTGAGTTGCCGCCAATCCCGCCAGAGGAGATGGATCCCATGTGCAACACCCGTCAGGACTACGGCTGGCTGAAATGCTCCGTACCCCTGTTGCCAGCGCAACCGGCCCTCTTTGCCGGATCCCTGGCGGCCTTTGCCCTTGTGCTCCACGCCGTTAATGGGAACGTCCTGCCGGCTGCTTTGGCCCTGACCCGTTACCAAGTGCATGTACTGGCGGATGGGGCGGCGGAGTTGGCTCAGGTGCGCACCCAGGTGCCGGATGCCTATTTTGTGCAAGGGGATGGGCAGGTTTTCATTCTGGCGGGGACGTTCATCAACCGCAGCCATGCCCAACGCCGTCAGGCCGACTTGGAACGGTTGGGGTTCTCGGTGCGGGTGGTGAGCCGCCAAGAAACGGATCCCCCTCTGCCCCCTGCTTTTCCTGCCCAAGCAGCACCCAGCCGCCCTGTTGCCAGCTCAAAAGCCTCTGTGCCGCCGACGCCAACGGCTCCCCCCTTGGATCCCCAGCGTCCCTTCGCCACCCACGTGCCCAACCCCGCCGGTGATCCTCGTCTGGAAGAGCGGGTGCGCCGCTTCTTTCCAGGAGCCACTGTGGTGCAGTACCGCGGCCAGGCTGCTTTGCAAACGGGAACCTTCTCCCGCCTGTCGTTGGCCCAGGATCAAGCCCGCTGGCTAACCGCTCAGGGGTTACCGGCAGTGGCGGTGTCGCTGGTAGGAGAAAATGCTGGCCAGGATCCCATCTCCAACCTAGCACAAGGAGAGCGCTATTGGGTGTTGGTGGCCGATCCCACCGGGGAGAAATGGCCTGCGCTAAAACAACTCCTAGAGGGATCCCTGCCCTTGATCTACGATGACCTGCGGGTGGTGCGCACAGGTGGGTTTGCCGACCCTGCTGCTGCCGCCGAGCAGGTGCGTTACTTGGCCGGCCAAGGCTATGAAGCGGGGATCTTCCCCGCCGATCTGCGCCGCTCTCAGCCTCTTTTGCAAGCGGATCCCGTCTCCTCCTCGCCTGCCCAGGCTGTTCCTCCTGGGGAAGAAGGTGGCAGCGGATTTTGGGTGGTGGTGCCGGCTGGGGAAGAGGCCCTAACCAAGCTGCAACAGTTTGCCCCTGATGCCTTCCTGCGGGGCTCAGTGATTCAGGTGGGCACCTACCGGCAACGGGCCAACGCCGAACAGGCGCGGCGCTCTCTGGCCGAAGCAGGGTTCGATGCCCGCATCCTGCCCGTGGAGTAGCCAAGAGCCACTTCCGCCATAAACGCTCTCCTCCTTCCCTGCCGTTGGGGATCCCCATTCGGCCCAAATGGCGACTTGGGTGAGTTTCTGCTTTTGACATACTCCCCACCCTACTGGCTTGTCAAAGCCTACAGCCCGCTTGGGCGAATAGAGCGGTTGACTACCCTGCCACTGCCCTGAGCCTACCGTAAAGCCCTCCTCAAGGACGGAGCGTTTGGGCAACTGGGCGAGGCTGGTAAGAAGGATAGGCCAGCCGTTGCACCACCTGTTTGCAATACACCACCTGTTTCAATAGCAGTGCGGAGCATTTTTCCTAGAGGGCTTGCTTAGCCTGCTGCAGCGTCTGCTCAAACACCTCCAGCGGCTGCGCACCGGAGAAGGCAATGCCGTTCAAGATGAAATGGGGAGTGCCACCGATGCCCAGTTGAGAGGCCAAGTCAATATCTCGCTGAATGGCGCGCTCTGCCGCCCGACTGCGCCGATCCCGATTGAATTTTTCTACATTCAAGCCCAGCTTCTCAGCAGTGGCCACATAAAACCCATCCCCAAGCTGAGATTGGTTGGCAAACAGCTCGTCGTGAAACTCCCAGAACTTACCTTGACGTTGGGCGGCCCAAGCAGCCCGGGCAGCCGACATCGCTTCTGGGTGGATGCTGGTCAGGGGCAGGTGCTTGTACACCAAGGTCACCTCATCCCCGTGGTCGGCCATGAACTGCTTGAGGGTGCTGTGGGCGCGGGCGCAGAAGGGGCATTGAAAATCGGAGAACTCCACCAACACTAACCTCAGAGCGTCGGATCCCAGTCGAGGGGAATCTCCGATGACGGCGCGTGGGTTCTCCCGCAGTTGACGGCCAAATTCTTCCGCCAGCCGCTGCTGTTGTTGCTGCTGCTCCTGGTACTGTCGCTGCTGGTATTCCTGTACGGCCTCCAGAATCACCTGGGGGTTCTTTCGAATGATCTGCAGCACCTGCTCTTCCAAATCTGCCGGGGCAGCCGCCGCCGCTGGTAGGAAAACCGGAGCTCCACTTCCCACTCCCAGCAGAACCGTCAGCCCGAACAAAAGTCCAGCCCGGGCCAAGCTCCGCCCCCAAGCGCGAAAAATCCTCACCAGCCTATGCATCCCAACCCCCCTCTCAAAAATGCCTAGAGCCGTCGCAACTCACCCAGCCTACCGTCAGATCCCAACAGTGTCTATCACTCGTTCGGGGGGGTTAGGAATTGGTGACCTGCAGAAGCTGCTCCTTGATCCGCTGCAACTGGCTGGCCCAGCGGGGATCCGGCTCAGAGGCTGCCTCACTTTCGGCGACGACGGTGGAGCGCCCACCCTTATTGCCGCGCTGGCGTTGCTTTTTGCTGGGGGCAGGGTTTTCTGCCGACTCTTTAGAGCCCTTGGCCTCAGAATCTCTGGACGCTCTGGAATCTTTGGAACCTCTGGACTCTTTGGATGAAGGCTCAGAGGTCGCTGTTTTGGATTCACCTTCTTCCCCTCGGTCGCGCGGCTGGGCGAGCTCAATGCGCAAGTTGACATCCCCAAAGCTGTGGCCGTTGAACTTTTCGATGTACTGCTGCGCCTGCTCTTCGGTGTTCACCGTTACAAAGCCGAAGCCGCGGCATTTGCCTGTCTTCCGATCCCGGATCACCTTGGTGGAAATGACCTCACCGGCAGAGCGAAAGAGCTTCTCCAGTGCCTGACGATCCACCTCTTCCGGCAGATTTCCAACATACAGACGCACAGGCATGATCCAGCGAAGCTCCTAATCGAAATAACAAAAGGCCAAAATGCAAAGCGCTACATCTAGGGCGCTCAAGCCCATAACATCAAACCCGGAACCCGGTAGTCCATTGTCACACCATAGCGCGCCGCAAAGCGCAACCCTTGGCAATCACGAAGCTATTTTTTAATTTACCTCAACCTGGAGCCGCGAAGACGAGGAGAACGGTTTTTGTGAACGACTGCTTTGTACAGCCGGTTTGTACAGCCGGCTTTTGCAGCTAAGCTAAGCCGGTGTTGTTCAGGCGATCCCGATGTTGAAAAGGTCGCGCCTGGGGGCCTGTGTAGTCGGCTACAAGATGTCCTTGCCCTCGCAGTTGGTAGCGGTAAGTCACCAAGCCTTCCAAGCCCACCGGGCCGCGCGGCGGCAGTTTTTGGGTGCTGATGCCCACTTCTGCCCCAAAGCCGTAGCGAAACCCGTCGGCAAAGCGGGTGGAAGCGTTGTGAAAGACCCCCGCTGCATCTACTTCATCCAAAAATCGCCGGGCAGCAGCGGCATCCTCGGTTACAATCGCTTCGGTATGGCGGGATCCGTACTGCTGGATGTGGGCAATGGCCTCGTCAAGGGAGTCAACCATCTTGATCGAGAGGATCAAGTCGGCGTACTCGGTGCTCCAGTCGTCCTCGGTGGCCGGGATCAGATCGGGCACCAGCTCGCGGCAGCGGGGATCCCCCCGCAATTCCACCCCCTTCTCCCGCAGGGCCTTGACCGCCAGAGGCAAAAACTGGGGAGCGATGTCTGCGTGCACCAGCAGGGTCTCGATGGCATTGCAGGCGGCGGGGTACTGGGTTTTGCTATCCACCGTCAGCTTGATCGCCATATCCACATCCGCTGCCCGATCCACGTACAGGTGACACAGGCCATCGGCATGGCCCAACACGGGGATGCGGGTATTCTCCAGGATGTAGCGGACAAAGCTGCTGGAGCCGCGGGGGATGATCAGGTCTACCAGCCCCTCCAGTTGCAGTAGGGCCTTGACCTCGGCGCGGCTGGTGAGCAACTGCAGGGATCCCTGGGGAAACTCCGGGATCTGCTGCAGGCCCGCCTGGATGGCCGCCATCAAGGCTTGACAGGAGAGCAAAGCTTCCGATCCCCCCTTGAGCAAGACGCTATTGCCGGTTTTCACCGCCAGGGCGGCAATTTGCACCAGAGCATCGGGCCGCGACTCGAAGATTACCCCCAGGACCCCCAAAGGGTAGGTGCGCCGTTCCAAGATCAGCCCCTCGTCCAGTTCCCGGATCAGCAAAGCTCGGCCCACCGGATCCCCCAGCCGGATCACCTGCCGCACTCCGGCCACCATGTCGGCCAGTTTGTGGGCATCCAGCTTCAGGCGAGCATAGGCAGATGCCGACAACTCCCCGGCTTTCACCATCTCCGCCGCCCGCTCCAAATCCGCCCGGTTGGCGGCCAAGATAGACTCTTGGTGCTCCAACAAGGCAGTGGCTATGGCCTCTAGAGCGGCATTCTTAATAGCCGTGGGCAAGGTGGCCGTGTGTTGGGCAGCAGCGCGGGCCAACTGCACTTGGGACAGCAGCGGGCGGTCTGAAGCAGAGGCAAGCGAGCTGGGGCAATCGGTGGCAAGGGACATAGAGTCAAACAGGGGCAAAGGTGCCCATTGATATGAAGAAGAGCTGTGAGGATAAGTTGTGTTGAACTGTGATCCCAGGAGCACCCCCAGAAGGGATCCCTATGCTAGGTTGGGCACAGTCGGTTGGGGTTATCTGTAGCCTACCAAAGTCTGGATCCCACTTGCTGCGGCAGGGGAGCCCTTCATCGCTCTCGATGCTTCTAAGCTGAAGTTCGCATAGGGGAAGACCCTTGCTCGAAACCCAGTTCCCTGACAATTAGAGATCCACCTCTGGAGATCCACCTCGTCAACCTTGACTTTTAGCGCCTTCCAGGAGAGCCAATGAGAAAGCGTGGGTTTGTGGTCAGTGCAACGGCTGCGGTGATGACAGCGGTATCGCTGGTCGGCGTGCAGCTATCCATGCCGGGCTGGGCGGGGTTTCGCCGGGATCCCAAAGAGGTGGTGGACGAGGTTTGGCAAATTGTCAATCGGGAATATGTGGATCCGTCCTTTAATTCCCTGGATTGGGAAGCGGTGCGGCGGGATCTGCTCAGCCGAGAATATGCCACCCGAGAAGATGCCTACGCGGCCATCCGGGAAGCCCTGAAGAAACTCAACGATCCCTACACCCGCTTTCTGGATCCGGATCAGTTTGCCAGCATGCAAATCGACACATCCGGTGAGCTGACCGGGGTGGGGATCACGCTGGGCATGGATCAGGAGACAAACGAGCTGGTGGTGATCTCCCCCATTGAAGGGTCTCCTGCCGACCGGGCTGGGATCAAATCCAAAGACGTGATCGTGCGCATCGACGACAAGTCCACCGAAGGCATGGACACCAACGCTGCAGTCAACCTCATTCGGGGCGAGCCGGGTACGCGGGTGCGGCTGACCATTCGCCGCGAGGGGGAAGGGCTAAAGGTGTTCGATTTGGTGCGGGAAAGAATTGAGCTGGCCACCGTGCGCTACGAGGTTCACGAGGAAAACGGCCTGCCCATTGGCTATATCCGGATTACCCAGTTTTCCGGCAACGCCGCCGAGAAGGTGCGCCAAGCCATTCGCGAGCTGGAAAAACAAGGGGTAGCCGCCTACGTTCTGGATTTGCGCGCCAACCCAGGGGGCCTGCTCTACTCCAGCGCCGAGATTGCCCGCATGTGGATTAACCGGGGCAGCATCGTCTCGACGGTGAACCGCCAAGGGGAGCAGGATCGCCTGACGGCCAACAACACGGCCCTTACCGATAAACCTTTGGCCGTTTTGGTGGATGGTGGCTCGGCCAGCGCCAGCGAGATTCTGTCGGGGGCTCTGCAGGATAACCGGCGCGCCGTGATCGTCGGCACGCAAACTTTCGGCAAGGGCCTGGTGCAGTCGGTGCATCCCCTGTCCGATGGCTCGGGGCTGGCGGTAACCATTGCCCGTTATCGCACTCCCAACGGTAACGACATCGACCACAAGGGCATTACCCCCGACATTTTGGTGGAATTGTCCGAGGAAGATCTGAAGCGGCTCAGCCAGAACCGAGAATTGGTGGCCACCCCAGCCGACCCACAGTATGCTGCTGCCATCCAGGCTCTGCAGGCTCAGATCTCTGCCCGTCGGCAACAGGCCCAGGAGGTCATTCGTTCCTCTTCACGTTAGCCGGTGTTGGGGGCGGTTTTGATGGGTCTCAGATCTGGCACTCCTGAGACTGGGGTTAAGCCGAGGCCCAAGCTATTTAAGACTATTAAGACTCTTCTCATTCGAGTTATTCGAGGAGTGTTGACCAGCGCCGGGCTGGGGATGCTTTTATTGTTTCTGTAGGTGGCGCGTAGCACAATGGCGGGGTCGAAGATCGCGGGATCCATAAACTTGGCCGGACGGGATCTGCTCAAGCTCAGCGACCTAACCCCGGCGGAGCTGTCGGCCCTGCTAGCCCAGGCGGCTGAGTTAAAGCGGGATCCCTATCGGGTGGAGCTGCGGGGTCGGGTGTTGGGGCTGTTGTTTCAGAAGGCGTCTACCCGCACCCGCGCCAGTTTTACGGCAGCCATGGCCCAATGCGGGGGCAGCACCCTGGATCTGGTGCCGACGGTGATGCAGGTGAGCCGCGGCGAACCCCTGCAGGATACGGCCCGCGTCCTCTCCCGCTACCTGGATGTGATCGCCATTCGCACCTACGACCAGAAGGAACTGGAAACCTTTGCCGAGTATGCCGATGTTCCGGTGATCAACGCCCTCACCGATCAGTTTCACCCCTGTCAGGTGTTGGCCGATCTGCTCACCATTCAGGAGAACTTTGGCCAACTGGCGGGCCTGACCCTGGCCTATTGCGGCGATGGCAACAACGTTGCCCACTCCCTGCTGCTGGGCTGTGCCATGAGCGGGATCCACATCCGCGTTGCCACCCCCCCCGGTTACGAACCGAATGCGGCAGTGGTGGAGCAAGCCTGCGCTCTGGCCCAGGGATCCCAGGTGTTGGTGCTGCAGGATCCCCAGGAAGCCGTCTCTGGAGCTCAGGTGGTCTATACCGACGTGTGGGCCAGCATGGGTCAAGAAGCTGAGGCCGAGGCCCGCAAGGCCACCTTTCTGCCCTACCAGGTCAATGCCGAGCTGCTGCAACGGGCGGATCCGCAAGCCATTGTGCTGCACTGCCTGCCGGCCCACCGGGAAGAGGAAATCACCACTGAAGTACTGGAGGGATCCCAGTCCCGCGTGTGGGATCAGGCGGAAAATCGCCTACATGTGCAAAAGGCACTCCTGATTCAGGTGCTGGGCGCAGGGTGACCCCTCACCCCCAGGCTAGAGAGCGGGTTAGCAAATGAGCTTACCGGAAAACTGGGTCTATGGTCATTTCGATTTAAACCAGGACACTGCACCCACACCCCAAACGTTGGTCGCGTCGGCGTTGCAGAGCAATAGCGTTGCGGAGCGATAATGCAGAGGGCCAGAAGGTTTTTCAAGGACTCCGTCCCGCTGGCGCGACCAGTAGCCTAGGCGTCTCACCCTAACCTGAAATGACTATATTTGACAAAACTGGCCCAAATCCTAAGCTGGCTACCGATTACTGCTGGGGCGGCGGGCGGCAATTGCCAGGCTGACATTGGGCACCCGCTGCAGGGTATCCATCACCTCCACCACCTTGCCGTGGGAGAGGGCCAAATCAGCGTTGATCACCACCAAGCGGCGCCCTTCAGCCGGCTTCTCGGCCAGGATGCGTTCCACTGCTGGGATCAGAGCAGAGATATCGGCAATCTTCTCCTGATTGACAGCAATCTGCCCTTCCGCCGTCAGGCTCACCGTTACATCCGGCTGCAGACGAACTTCGGCTGTGGTCGCGTCCGGCAGGTTCACATCCAGAGCCTCGGAGCGGGTGAGCACCAAGCTGGCGATCACGAAAAACACCAAGATCGAAAAAATGACATCGATCAAAGGCACGATGTTGATCTCGCCGGATCTAAAGTTTTCTTCCGGGATTCGCATAGGCTACGAGGGCTCAAGCGACGAGTAAGGGGGAAGGGTAGAGCTGCCGCTGGGGCTGGGCTTTGTGTAGGGGTACTGAGAAAGCTGCTGGGCCTGCATTTCTTGCCGCTGCCGATGCAGCAGCTCCAGCATGCCGCCGTACTCTTGGATCTTAGAGAGTTGCCGCAGGTACAAAGAGCGGAAGACGTTGGAAATCAACAGGGTGGGAATAGCCACAATCAGTCCAAAGGCCGTCGAGTACAAGGCTTCGGCGATCCCCTGACCTACCCCCTGGGTATCGGTGCCGCCGATATCCCCCAGTTGAATGGAGCTGAGGATCTGGATGATGCCGGTGACCGTGCCCAACAAGCCCAAGAAGGGGGCAACGGTGATTACGGTGTCGAAGACCGTGTTGAAGCGCTTCAGCAGAGGCACTTCTGCCGCCAGGGCCGTTTCCAGAGCCAGCTTAAAATCTTCCGGGCTGGCCTCGTTCAGCTCCAACCCGGCCAAAAAGATGCGGGCAATCGGCAGATCGGCATTTTGCTCCAGCAAATACTGGGCAGCGCGTGGGTTGCGGCGGTACTGGCTCAGGGCTTGCTGCACCACCTCCTCCTGCCGATGGGTGATCTTCCACCAAAACAGCACCCGCTCAATGCAACAGGCCACTGAGAAGACCGAGAACGTCAACAGGGGGATGGAGTAATACCAACCCTGGATCATGAGCTGCAAGACTCTATCCATCGATCCTGATTCCCCCCTCCAAGCGGCAATTTACGCTCATCTTGTCATAGCACTTTCTCGGCAGGGCTGGGATCCCTTCTTGCGCGGCGAAGGTTGCACCTTTTGGCAATTTTGCCCCCATGCCGGATCTCATCTCGTCAATTGTCAATCCAGAGGGCATACTGGTTGCAACAATTTTGGATCCCGAGGGCGTGAATTATGAAATTCAGACGCTGGTTGGGTCTTTGCTGCGCCGGCTTGATGGCCTTGCTGTTGACGGCTTGCGGCAAGGGATCCGCCCCCTACGACAGCATCGTGGTCAATTTTGTAAACACGGCCACCCCCAGTCAGATTGCTGCTATCGCTAAAGAGTATCACTTGACGCTCCGCCCCAGCAGCGACAGCGCTTTTGCCCGCCAAGAAGCGATCTACCTGTTTGACGTGGATGCCAACCACCTGGGATCCACGCGGCGGCTGGTTAAGCGGCTCACCGACGAAGCCTTGATCGAGTATGCTCACCCCAACTATCAATTCCAGGCGGCTTTCGTGCCCAACGACCGCCTCTATCCCCAGCAATGGAACCTCAGGGCCATCCGCATGCCGGAAGCCTGGGACATCTCCCAAGGGGAAGGGGTGACGGTAGCCGTGGTGGACACGGGAGTAACCCGAGTTCCCGACCTGGCCCAAACCCAATTTGTGAAGGGCTATGACTTTGTGGACGACGATGAGGAGCCGGAAGACCTCAACGGCCACGGCACCCATGTGGCGGGAACCATCGCCCAATCCACCAACAATGTCTTGGGTGTAGCCGGCATCGCCTTCAAGGCCAAGATCATGCCGGTGCGGGTGTTGGATGCCAACGGCTTTGGATCCCTGTCGGATGTGGTGGAAGGGATCCGCTATGCTGCCGACCACGGGGCTACGATCATCAACCTCAGCCTGGGTAGCCGCGCTTCTGCCCAACTGATGGAGGAGGCGGTGGCCTATGCCCATAGCAAAGGGGTGACGGTGATCGCAGCCGCCGGCAACGAAAACTCCAACCAGGTGAGCTACCCGGCCCGCTACCCGCATGTGATCGCCGTCTCGGCCACGGGGCCCAACGGGGAAAAAGCTCCCTACTCCAACTATGGGGTGGGGGTGGACATCTCTGCCCCCGGCGGAGCCAAAACTCCCGATCACCCCGAATACGGCATCCTGCAGCAAACCATCAACCGTCGTAACCCCAACGAGCCGGTCTTTGCCTACTTCCAAGGCACCAGCATGGCCACTCCCCACGTAGCCGGTGTGGCAGCCCTGATCCAGGCTCAGGGCATCAAAGACCCGGACAAGGTGGAAGAAGTGCTGAAAATGTCGGCTACCCCGGTGCCCGGCGACAAACAGAACTTCTACGGGGCCGGTCGTTTGGATGCGGCCAAGGCGCTGGCCAGGGCCACAGGACAACAGGAGGAAAACCCCTTGGTGCTCTGGTTGAAGGACTTCCTGCAGTACCTGAACAACAATGGCTACCTCAACCCACGCTTCTGGTTCGATGGTGGCCCGATTGCTCTGGTGCCGAAGCTGCTGATGGTGGTGGGCGGCTACATTATCCTGGTGCTGATCCGCTGGTGGCTGGCTCCCAAGCGGCTGCTGCAGACGGTGCCTTTGCTGGCTGGGATGCTTTTGGGCAGTGCCGGTCTTTTCCCCTTGCAGGGGCTGGCGATTGTCGGTGGCCCCCGTTGGCCCTTCCAATTGGCGGGTAGCTCCCTGCCGGAGTTGGGCACCGCCTTTGCCCAGACCAATGCCTTGAACCCCCTATTTGCCAGCGTGTTGATCCCAGGCCTGTTGATGTTGCTGCTCCTGGGCCATCGGCGCTGGCGCTGGGCGGTGATTGGCTTGTGCATTGGCATGGCCTCGCATCTGCTCTTGTCCGGATCCCTGTTTTATGAGGGGGTGCTATGGCTTGGATCCTCTGCTTGGTTGGGTCGCTCCTTCTTGCTCTTCAATGGCTTGCTCTGCCTGGGCCTGGCCTACTTGGGAGCGCAAGCGGCTACGGAATCTCAATCCACGGCAACCGGGCTGGCGCTGAGGCAGTGATGCAAGAGTACAGCGGTACCATCCAGTTCCTGGATATTGAAGGGGGGGTGTGGGTGCTAACCCTGCCTTCCGGCGAGCACTACGCCCTTTTCCGTGCCCCCAAAGAGCTCTTGCAAGAGGGGCTAGAGGTCACCATCCAGGGACAGATCAAAGAAGACATGGTGACGGTGGCTCAGGTAGGGCCGGTTTTGGAAGTCAGGAGCTTCCGGCGGCAGCCCTAGCTTGGCTTGCGGCTCCGGCCAAATAAAATCGGGGATCCCTGTTTGGGGATCCCTGCTTTTCTGGAGCGCTTTTATGTCATTTCGATTCAAACTAAGGCACTCACCCACACCTAAAACCACCTAAAACGCTGGTCGCGTCGTCGCGTCAGCGTTGCGGAGCAATAACGCATGGGGTCAGAAGGCTTTTTTCAGCAGCCCAGGCGTCTCACCCTAACCTGAAACGACGCTATTCGCCAAAGAGAGAAGGGATCCCCACTAGGAAAACGCAGCCTCCAGCTCCTGCAGCGTCTTTTTCACCTTGGCTTGGGCTGCTTCCACCTCAGGTTGGTCATAGGCTTTGGCAGCAAAGTCCAGTTGTTCCAAGCTGCGGCCCATCTCCTTGGCCAGGCGCAGCACTTCCCGCTTTTGCTTATCCGGCAGGGTAGCCGCCAGGCCGGTCAAGGTCTTACGAGTGAGTCCCATCGGCCCGTGGATGTAGGAGCGAATCTCCAACCAGTCCTCCGCCTCCACCAGGCTTTGCAGCCGCTCCACCTGTTGCTCCAGTTGTTGCAGCTCTCGGGGCAGGACAGCAGCCGCTTGCACAGGAAGGGATCCCAGCCATAGCCCCAGTGTCAGGATGGCAACCAGCAACACACTCCGCCAGCGACAGATCATCACACACCTCCCACATGCCTGCAACAGGCTTGATTTCTTGGCCATCATTGCCGTCAGTTTCTTGGCCATCATTGGGCAACCAAATGAATAGTTTACCTGCTGGCTGCACCCCAACCCCTTGGCCGCCTCTCGAAGAGCCCAACAAATCGGTTAGGCTAGAGCTGTAAAAGAATGTAAACGACACTCTCATGCAACGCATCATCCTCATGACCGGCAAGGGTGGAGTCGGCAAAACCTCGATGGCGGCGGCGACCGGCTGGCGTTGTGCCGAGATCGGCCTGAAAACTTTGGTGCTGAGCACAGATCCGGCCCACTCTTTGGCCGATAGCTTCGATCAGCCCTTGGGCCATGAGCCGGTCGAGGTCAAACCTAACCTTTGGGGGGCGGAGCTGGACGCCCTCAACGAACTGGAGCTGAATTGGGGATCCGTCAAAACCTACATTACCCAGGTGTTGCAGGCGCGAGGGCTAGATGGGGTGCAGGCGCAGGAGCTGGCGATTTTGCCAGGGATGGATGAGATCTTTGCCCTAGTGCGGGTGAATCGCCATTACGACGAAGGCAAGTTCGATGTGTTGATTATCGACTCGGCCCCTACAGGCACGGCCCTGCGCCTCTTGAGCCTGCCGGATGTTTCGGGCTGGTACATGCGCAGGTTCTACAAACCCCTGCAGGGGCTGGCGCAAATGCTGCGTCCTATTGCCGAGCCGATTGTGAAGGGGCTGACCGGGATCCCGCTGCCCAATGACCAGGTGCTGGATGCTCCTTATGAGTTCTATCAGAAGATCGAGCGGCTGGAGCGCATCCTCACCGATAACCGCATCACCTCCGTGCGGCTGGTCACCAACCCGGAAAAGATGGTGATCAAAGAATCGCTGCGGGCCCACGCCTACCTCAGCCTCTACGGGGTGGCCACCGATTTGGTGATCGCCAACCGCATCTTGCCGGATGGAGTGGTGGATCCCTACTTTGCCGCTTGGAAGGCTGCCCAGCAAAGATATCGGCAGGAAATCCACGAAAACTTTGCCCCCCTGCCGGTCTTCGAGATCCCGCTGTACTCCGAGGAGTTGGTGGGGTGGGATGCCCTGGCCCGCCTGAAAAAAGACCTTTGGGGGGATCGCAACCCGGCGGACGTGCTCTATGCCGAGCAAACTCTGAATGTGGTGACCGACAACGGCCAGTACCGACTGGATCTTTACCTGCCCGGGATCCCGAAAGAGCGGGTGGAATTGACCAAAACCGGGGATGAGCTGAACATCCGCATCGGCAACCACCGCCGCAACTTGGTGCTGCCTCAGACTTTGGCGGCCATGACCCCGGCCCGCGCCAAGATGGAAGAAGACTACCTGCGCATTCATTTTGCCGCTTGAGCCTGTAGCCGCTAACAGGCCCGTTTCGCTTACTTTTGGGTCCCCGAACGTGAAGTTGACCTTCTGGGCTTTTTTCAAGCGCATACAAGCCCACGCTCTTCCGTCTCCACCTCGACCCTGGTCGCGTCAGTGTTGAATGGCAACGACGCAGCGACAGCGCAAGATGGCACAATGAGAAAATCCCCCACCTCTAAAGATTGATCGCCAAGGATCCCTCCACAGAAGAGCATGAGATCATGCTGTTGCTTCGTATCTTCCTGGTGGCTCTGCTCATCACTTTGACGGGTTGGTTTTCCCCTCCCGCCAGTGCTCTGCTCAACGACGACCGTTACGATGGCAACATCTTTGCCCTCTACGGGGCCAACGGCGGCATGATCCCCCCCCGCGTTTCCCTGAAGCAGGCGAAAGAGCAAGGGATCCCGGCCCTCCTCGTGTATTACATCGATGACAGTAGCGATTGCAAAAAATACGCCGCCACCATTGCCAACCTGCAGGTTCGCTACGGGCTGGGGGTCTATTTCATCCCCTATTCCGTCGATTCCCTCCTGCCCGGCGACGAGCGCGGCCAATACTACACCGGACAAGTGCCTCAAACCCTCCTCTTCGACCCAGAGGGAAATATCGTCTATCAATCCGTCGGCAACCGCCCCATCACCGAGGTGGAAAACGCTATTCGCGCCCTCTTCAAGTTGGATCCCGTTCCCCCAGGGCTGATCAAAGCCAAACCCTTCAACGAGATCCAAACCGGATTTGCCGGATCCCGTTCTCCCCAAGCCTACCCCCCTACAAAGGCCCAGCCGTGACGGCCAACCCCAATCGCGATAGCGGGACGGAGTCCTTTCGCGATAGCGGGACGGAATCCTTTCCCTCCGATTCTCTCGAGGCTCTGCAGGAAAAACTCCAGAGTCTCCAGGCTCGCCTTGCCGATCTGCGGGAACTGGAGCGCATGGCCCAGCTTTCCCCTGAACAATGGGCTGAAATCCAAGCCGAAGCCAGCCAACTGGAGCAACGCCTCCAGGCTTATGTGCTAGAGGTGTTTAATCCTGTCCCTGCCACCTTTTGGCAGGTGGTGCGCTTCGGCGGCCTTGGCCTGCTGCTCGGCATTGCCCTGCAGCGCTGGGTGCTGAGCTAGCCTACCCCTTAGGATAGAAAAGCTCTCGGATCCCGGAGCTCTTGTCCATGCGCATGCGACGTTCCAAGCCGTTTAGCTAGCTCGCCGGGAAGCCCCGCACTCTCTGTAACAGCAGGAGGGTCGGGATGAAAGGCGGATATATTCTGTACTATAATCAACATGGTTGTACAAAACGGCGTTGCCGGAATCTGGTACAACTACGCGGTAGGGCATTCCGTGTCTGCGCGTGGAGGGTTCTTGCGTAGGCTCCCCGATGAAGCGCGAAGCCCACGCTGTACCCGTAGGGTCAGTGATGGGAGTATGTCACTCCCACCATCAAACTCCCCCAAATCCAAACAACCTGTCGCAGCAGCCCCAAACTTTCCTGCACCACTTGCGGGGTCAAAGGGCGAGCCGGGATCCCCAATTTGGGTTTCACCTTCGGGATCCCGCGATAGAAATTGGTTCCCCCCAGTTGGATCTGCAGCCGCCAGGCAAAAGCCGCTTCGCTCCACCCGGAATTGGGGCTGGGATCCGCCTGCGCATCCTGACGACACCGCTGCCAAAACCCCCAGGGATCCCGGCTGAGCAGGGCCAGGGTGAGCACCGTCAGGCGGCAGGGCAGCCAAGTCAGCCCATCCTCACAGCGGGCCGGCACCGTGCCCAAATGGGTGAAGGGGGGATGGCGGTAGCCTACCATCGAATCCAGAGTGCTGCTGGCCTTGTAGGCCAAAGCCAAGGGTGCCCCTCCCAAGAAGGCGTAGAACAGAGGGGCAGTCGCTCCGTCGGGGGTATTTTCGGCCACCGTCTCAATCACCGCCCGCAAAATCTCCGGCTCCGTCAGGTGCTCTGTATCCCGCCCCACGTAGCGGCTGAGCCGTTGACGGGCCTCCGGCAGATCCCCTTTTTCCAAGGGATCCAACACCTCCAACGCAGCAAAGCGCAGGCTGCGCCCTCCCAGACAACTGGCCATGAGGGTTACCTGCATGAGGATCCCTGCCCAGGGGTGGATGGCATTGCCGATGGCGACCAGCCCCCAGCCTATGCCGTAGGATCCCCCCACCAAAGTTAGGGTGAGCACTGCCCCGCCCCACCGTTGTGCTTGCGGAGTCGAACAGTGCTTGAGGATATAGCCTTGCCCCCAGGCAATAACAGCCCCCATCACCCGCACTGGATGAGGCCAACCCCAGGGATCCGCCAGCAGGTAATCCAATACCAAAGCTGCCGCCAGCACCAGCCCGGCAGTCGGTTGGGCCGGAAAAAACAGCGATGACTCCATCCCGCCAGCAGGCTCAAACCACAAATCCACTCTCCTGATCCTGAGCCGCCTGCCAGCTCCGAACATCAAAATACAGATCTTCCAAGGTGGTTTCCTCCAGCACCTGCTGCACTTGCCGAGCGATCCGCTTCCACAGGGCTTCCGTCACCCAGTCCAGCCGCTCCGCCGGATGCACGGCTGAAGGATTAGAACTGTCCATGAGAGGATCCAAGGATTCTCCCACTGCCGCCAAAATGGCGCTAATCGGGATCCGCCGCGGTGCCCGTGCCAGCCGGTAGCCCCCCTGGGCCCCCCGTTGGGAACAAACCAAGCCAGCCTGCCGCAACTCAATCAGCAACTTTTCCAGGTAGGGAGCCGGGATTCCCTGTCGCTCGGCAATGGCCCGCACCGAAGCCATTTGCCCGGAGCCGAGCATAGCCAGATCCAACAAAGCCCTGATGCTATAGGTGGCCCGCGTTGTCAAGCGCACCGGGATCCTTCTCCAGAGAGAAAAGAGGAAAGAGCAGAGAGAAAAGAGCCTCACTTCTCAATCCTCACTCCTCATTGTTGCTACGCAACGCTAGCACGAAAGGCAGATGCCTGGGTATCGGGGCACCGGCCAAGAGAAGTTAATCTGGGGATCCGAGGTGATCTCCAATTGTTGGCAGCAAGCCCTTGGAGCGGAGAATAGGTTATCGGGATGGAACACCCCACCGCCAGCCTTTACTTGGTGGCCACCCCCATCGGCAACCGCGAAGACATCACCCTGCGGGCGCTGCGGGTTCTGCGCGAGGTGGATTGGGTGGCAGCAGAAGATACTCGCCACTCCGGCCAGCTTCTTAAACATTTTCAAATCTCCGCCCGCCTCATCAGCTATCACGAGCACAACGCTGCCCAGCGGATCCCTCAACTCCTGAAGTATCTGTCGGCGGGCCAGTCGGTGGCCCTGATCAGCGATGCCGGCACCCCCGCCATTTCCGATCCGGGAGAAGAGCTGGTGCGTGCCTGCATTCAAGCTGGGATCCCGGTGATCCCTGTGCCGGGGCCGGTAGCTGCTGTTGCTGCCTTGACTGCTTCGGGCCTGCCTACAGGACGATTCGTGTTCGAGGGATTTTTGCCGCTTAAACCCAGTCAGCGACAGGCCCGCCTGCAACAGTTGGCCCAAGAAGAGCGCACCGTCGTTCTCTATGAAGCCCCCCATCGCCTGCGCCAAACTCTGCAGGATCTGCTGGATCACTGCGGCCCAGAGCGGCAGATTGTGCTGGCGCGGGAGCTGACCAAGCTGTATGAGTCCTTCTGGCGGGGATCCCTGGCAGCAGCTCTGGAGCACTGCGCCGCCCAGCCGCCGCGGGGGGAGTTCACCCTCTTGCTTGAGGGATATGTGGGTGCCGTTCCCAGCCCTAACCCTGCCAGAGGCGGGACGGAGTCCTTGAATGGGCGGGGAGACAGTGAATCGGAAGCGGAAATTCGTCAAGAAATGGCCCGATTGCTGGCCGAAGGCCTGTCCCGGTCTGCAGCCAGCCGCCGGTTGGCCCAGCGTTTACAGGGATCCCCCATCTGGACGCGGCGCCGCCTTTACAATCTATCCTTGCAGCTTGAGCCGCTCTCCAGTTCTGGCGGGACGGAGTCCTTTTCTAAGTACGTCAGCGCTCCACATTGTTTCCAAGACAACAGCGAGACTGAGTCCTGAGGCGTTCGCGTTAGCGGGACGGAGTCCTATGGCACGGATTTTGTTGGTGGACGATGAAGTGGAGTTGGCCGATTCTCTGGCCCAGCAACTGAGGCGAGAGGGCTACACGGTGGACGTCGCCTACACAGGAGGGCGAGCCTGGGAACTGCTGCAAAAGTCCCCCGCTCTGCCCTACGATCTGCTGGTCTTGGATTGGATGTTGCCGGAGCTCTCTGGGCTTTCCCTCTGCCAGCGGGTACGGCAGGTGGATGGCACCACTCCCATCCTGTTTTTGACGGCCAAAGATACCCTGGACGACCGGGTGGAAGGGCTGGATGCCGGGGCAGATGATTACTTGGTGAAGCCGTTCGAGCTGCGGGAACTGCTGGCGCGGGTGCGGGCCCTCTTGCGGCGGGCCACCGGCCCTGGAGAAGGGATCCCTCGCCTGCAGATAGGGGATTTGGAGCTGGATCGGGAGAACCAGGTGGCCTACCGGCAGGGGCGGATGATCCACCTCTCCCAAAAAGAGTTTCGCCTGCTGGAGTACTTCATGACCCACCCCGGCCAGTTGCTCACCCACGACCAGATCTACGAGCAGGTGTGGGCCGGAGAGGATCCCCCCAGCAGCAATGTCTTGGCAGCCCAGGTGCGCCTGCTGCGGCGCCGCCTCAGGTTGCCCGGGGCAGCAGAATTGATCCACACCGTCTACGGCAAGGGCTATCGCTTTGGGCCTGTTGCCGAGAATCCCTAGGAAGAGGCCCAGAAGAGGCCCATCCTACAGTCCCGCAAGCTGTAGCTGTCCCGAACAGCAGCAAACCCCAAGCAAGCGACCCAACGGGGCCCTTCCCAACGGCTTGCTGGGATTCACAGCTCCCCTCTCCCAAGAGGAGAGGGGCAGGAGCGCTTGGGGCTCACTTGGACTTGAGCTTCTCCGCTTTCTCGATGGCCTCTTCGATGGTGCCCACCAAGTAGAAGGCTTGCTCCGGCAGATCGTCCAGTTCTCCCGACAAAATGCGCTGGAAGCCCTTGATGGTGTCTGCCAATTTCACATACTTGCCGGGGGAGCCAGTGAATACCTCCGCCACGAAGAACGGCTGGGACAGGAAACGCTCGATGCGGCGGGCGCGGGCCACCACCAGCTTGTCCTCTTCCGACAGCTCGTCCAGCCCCAGGATGGCGATGATATCTTGCAGCTCTTTGTAGCGCTGCAGAGTTTGCTTCACTGCCCGGGCGGTGTTGTAATGCTCTTCGCCCACAATGTCCGCCTGCAGGATGGTGGAAGAGGAATCCAGGGGATCCACCGCCGGATAGATACCCTTGGCTGCCAAGCTGCGGGACAATACCACCGTCGAGTCGAGGTGGGCAAAGGTGGTGGCTGGGGCCGGATCCGTCAAGTCGTCAGCAGGCACATACACCGCCTGCACCGAGGTGATGGATCCCTGCTTGGTAGAGGTGATGCGCTCTTGCAGGTTGCCCATTTCGGTGGCCAAGGTGGGCTGGTAACCTACTGCCGAGGGCATGCGGCCCAACAGCGCCGACACTTCCGACCCGGCCTGCACAAAGCGGAAGATATTGTCGATGAACAGCAGCACGTCCTGCTTGTTAACGTCGCGGAAGTACTCTGCCATGGTCAGGGCAGTCAGGCCAACCCGCATGCGGGCACCCGGTGGCTCGTTCATCTGGCCATAGACCAGAGCCACTTTGTCCAGCACACCGGATTCTTTCATCTCGTTGTAGAGGTCATTGCCCTCGCGGGTGCGCTCTCCCACGCCCGCAAACACCGATAGGCCAGAGTGCTCCTCAGCGATGTTGTGGATCAGCTCCTGGATGAGCACTGTCTTGCCGACGCCGGCACCGCCAAACAGGCCCACCTTGCCGCCCTTTCTGAAGGGGGCCAGCAGGTCAATCACCTTGATGCCGGTTTCAAAGGGCTCTGGCTTAATCGTCAAATCGACAAGTGGAGGCGCACTGCGGTGGATGGGGGCAAATTCTTGGGCTTGAACGGGCTCTCCTTTGTCAACCGGCTCTCCCAGCACATTGAAAATGCGCCCCAGGGTGGGCTGCCCGACCGGCACAGTAATCGGAGCGCCCGTATCCACCACCGGCATGCCCCGCACCAGGCCGTCGGTCGAGGACATGGCCACTGCACGCACGCGGTTATCCCCCAAAAGCTGCTGCACCTCAAAGGTGACGTTAACCTTCAGGCCGCTTTCGGTTGTGCCCTCCACCTTGAGGGCATTGTAGATTTCGGGCAGCTTGCCGCTGGGAAACTCGGCGTCGATCACAGGCCCGATGACCTGAGTGATGTAGCCAACATTGGTGGCAGTAGCGGTGGCAGTAACCATGATTGAGGCTCAGCTCCTTGTGTGCTCAGTTATCGACTCAGCAATGCCGGGTGTAAATCATTATCATCATACAAATAAAGGGATCCCAGTTGCTGCCGCACTTTTGCCTGTCCAGCCTATGGGGGATCCCCGGCAGAGTGGGCTTTTCTTCGCTACCCTAGAGCTAGGTAAGACAGGGGGTTGCCAGCGATGAGCCACTACGGAGGCCGTATTGCACAGCTCAGCTCCGTTAGGTTAGGAGGACGGCGTCGCTGCCCACGTCGCGGCCGGGCCCTGCAATTGGGGATCCTTGGCTTCTTGCTGGGGTTAGGGGTGATGGGGGGAGCTTGGTGGTACAGCATCGGGCCCCGGCAAACCCTTTCCCTGTATTGGCTGACCAGTGCTGACAACTCTATTGACTACGTGCAGCAGGAGCGCACGGTTCGCGCCTTTGACACTCAAGAAGCCATCCGCCTGGCCTTGGAGGAGCTGATTGCCGGCCCCCGGGATCCCCACCTTACCAGCGCCATTCCACCCCAGACGCGGGTGTTGGATGTGCGGGTGGAAGGTGACGATATTTTTCTCAATTTTTCCCCAGAGTTTACCCAGGGGGGGGGAGCCACGGCAATGATGAGCCGGGTCACGCAGGTGCTCTACACCGCCACCAGCCAAAACCCCGGCGCCCGGGTTTGGATCTCGGTGGAAGGCCGTGCCCTAGAAGTGCTGGGGGGAGAGGGGCTGATCCTGGATCAACCCCTGACACGGGCCTCGTTTGTGCCCAGCTTTCAGTTGCCGGCGGAACCGGCAACCCCGAAGGATTCCGCCCCGCTAACGGGGTCGCCAAAGCGTCGCCTAGCGATAACGGCTTCTTGAGACAGAAACCATGAGCTGGTTGCAGCGGGTGGGCAGCAGTTTTCTCCTGACCGGTCAGGTGATTTTGCATCTGATGCGGGGTCGTATCCATCGCCGCAACACCCTGGATCAGCTTTCGGCGGTAGGTCTGGAGTCGCTGCTGATTGTTCTGATTACGGCGGTGGTGATCAGCGGCGTTTTCACCATCCAGTTGGCGCGGGAATTCATCAACTTTGGCGCTTCCTCCCTAATTGGGGGAGTTTTGGCGATTGCCCTTGCCCGTGAGCTGACGCCGGTGGTGACGGCGGTGATCTTGGCCGGACGGGTGGGATCCGCTTTTGCTGCCGAGCTGGGCACCATGAAGGTCACGGAGCAGATCGACGCTCTGCTGTTGTTGCGCACCGATCCGGTGGATTATCTGGTGATCCCGCGGGTGCTGGCTGCGGGGCTGATGCTGCCGGTGCTCACCATCCTCTCCCTGCTGACGGGGCTGGTGGGGGGGATGATCATCTGCGCTTCGGCCTACAACATCTCTCCTGCAGTGTTTCTCAACTCGGCGCAAACCCTTCTGAGCTCCTGGGATTTGCTCGTCTGTTGTTTTAAGGCGATGGTGTTCGGGTCTTTGATCGCCATTGTCGGCTCCAACTGGGGCCTTTCCACCAGCGGGGGAGCCAAGGGGGTGGGTCGCTCCACCACCGATGCAGTGGTTACGGCGCTGCTGGGCGTGTTTGTCACCAACTTCCTTATTTCTTGGCTGTTGTTTCAGGGGCCGGGGAGCGCCCTCAGCCGCGCGTTGTAGCCACTTCTGCTGTCCCGTTAGCGTTGCGGAGCAATAGGGAGAGAGCATGACTCTAGTCAATAATAAGCTCAACTATACTGAAAATAATGTATAATATGTTCAGTACGGATTACTACCAGTTGATCTTTCTGTTTACTTTCGAGTCTGCCAACATGGTAGCCAAAGCAAAGCAGAAAATTGGTAGTAAGACGACACGGAAACTGCGCTTTGGGTATTCTACTCAAAGCTTTGCGGGATACCGCCATTCTGTTTGGAAACAAACAGAATGCTATCGCTGCATAGTTGAACAGTGATGTTCAGCAGTGTTCAGCGTAAATGTATCAGCTAGGATGGGATCCCCTTTCCCTTCAGCGGTGCAGAGCACTTTGCGAGTAGAATTTCAGATTTTCCGACAGTTGCCGCCGGAGCCGCCCCGCTGGCAGTCCTTCTGGCTGGAGACATCCCCTGGCGCCACCATTCTCGATTGCCTCAACCAGATCAAGTGGGAGCAGGATGGCAGCTTGGCCTTCCGCAAAAACTGCCGCAACACCATCTGTGGCAGTTGCGCCATGCGCATCAACGGCAGGGCAGCCTTGGCTTGTGGCCGACATGTGGGCGAAGAGCTGGATCCCCGCAGCCCCCAGCCGCAGCCTATTCGCATCGGCCCTCTGGGAAACCTGCCCGTTCTGCGGGATCTGGTGGTGGATATGCAGCCCTTCTGGAACGATCTCAGCCGGGTGGATCCCTTTGTCAGCACGGCGGGGCGACGCATCCCGGAGCGAGAGTTTTTACAGCTGCCTGCCGAACGGGAGCATCTCAACGCTGCCGGTGGCTGTATTCTCTGCGGAGCCTGCTATTCCGATTGCAATGCCAAAGAGGTGAACCCAGAGTTTGTCGGCCCCCATGCTCTGGCCAGAGCCAACCGCCTCGTCCAAGACAGCCGCGACAGCCAACGGGAACAACGCCTGCAGGCTCTGGATAGCTTGGCTGGTGTCTGGGGCTGTACCCGCTGCTGGAACTGCAACAGCGTCTGCCCGATGGGCGTGGCACCTCTGGATCAAATCACCGAACTCAAACAGGGGATCCTCTCCCGCCATGCAGACAAGACCGCTGCTCTGCCCACCGACCGTTCCCCATCGCACGCTGTTCGCGCTATTCGGACGGATTCCTTGCCCATAGCCATCCGCCACCGCAAGACTCTGGTGCAACTGGTGCGCTCCGGTGGTTGGATAGATGAGCGCCGCTTTGCCCTGCAGGTGGTGGGCCGGGATCCCAAAGGGCTGCTCAGCTTGGTGCCTTTGGGTCTGCGCCTGTTGGCCAGGGGCAAATTTCCCTTTCGCTTCCAGCCCTCTGCAGGGGCGGCGACGGTACGGCGGCTTATCGACACAGTTAGGCAGGAAGGAAGGGATCCCCTCTAGGCTCCAGTTTTGAGGTTGTCTTGGCCGGAAATCAATCTGGCACTCAAAATCCGATCCCCCACTTTGATGTGGCGCAGCACCTCCGTTCCCTCTGTAACGTACCCGAACACGGCATAGCGGCCATCCATGAGGTTTAACCCCGCCGGAGTGAGATCCGGCTCAGCCATAAAGATGAAGAACTGAGAAGAGGCGCTGTTGGGATCGTCGGGATAGCGGGCCATGGCCACCGTCCCTTCGGCGGAAAAGGGCAGAGCCGGTTCCACATCCCACAGGCCCATCTGATCAAAAGTCTGGCCGTAGCGGGGCATCACCTCGCCTTTGGCGCGAATCTCCATGGGGATGGTGCGAACCTTGCCCGTGGCCGGATCCACATAGCCATCGGCAGGGCCAGGGGGATCCCCGGCCTGCGCCAGGAAGAAGGTCTCCACCCGGTCAAAGGTCAGGCCATCGTAGAAGCCCCGCTGCACCAGGTCGGCAAAGTTGCCGGCAGTGATGGGGGCGCTGTAGCCATCTAAGGTGATCACCATGCGCCCAGCGGTGGTGTTTAGCTCCACCTCTGCCCGCCCCAAGAGCTGAGGTTTGTCGGCATACTCAGCAGGCACTGTGTAGGGGAAAGCCCCCACCCAGTTGTTTTCGAGGGATCCCAACTCGTCCACTAGACGGTCGTAGGCAGCGCGGGCCTCTTCTTTGCCTTTGGATTTGCGCTCGCTGGCTTGGCCGATCACCTGCAACTGCTCCCGCAGCGCAGCCATCTGTTCAGAGGCTGGGGTCACCCGATCCGGGGGCAAGCCGGCCAGCAGGGAATCTCCATGGCGATCCAAGAGGTGCTCCACCTGGCGCACATCTCCCCGCACCGCTGACCAGCGGTTGTACTTCAGGTCGGTGTCGATTTTGGAGATGGCCTCATCAATTTCCAGCAGCTTCGTTTCTGAGATGGGTAGCGCCCGCCGCAAGAGGGTACGGGGATCCGTGATGGCATCCCCTTGGGGCAGAGCCAAGGCCGGGATCCCCCAGAGCACCACCCCGCAGAGCAGAGCAGCTACGTAGAGGCCAATCCGGCAAAGGGATCCCCATTGCCAAAATCCTTGGGCACGCTGCGTCATGGTTCCTACCGACTGCAAAACCACTCCTGTCTCAGCCTGACATCCCACCGTCACAGGCGGCAAGCGCTGTCAAACCTCGATAGATATCTCCACGACTGGCTCACTCCACCTGGGGGAAAGCCGTCATCGCTACACGACGCTTTTGCGACCGCAATAGCGGGACCAACTTCTCCAAGGGCATGGCTACACGGCTCTCCTACCTAGGAACGGTGACCTCGAAACGGATGACCCCGGCTGAGCCAGAACTGCCTCCCCCCACGTTCACCACCACCACGCCGTTGGGGTTGCTGATGCCCCCACAAGCAGGAGGCACAGCCCCACCCGGCGGAATGAAGGCCCCCCCATCCCCATCTTGGGCGTCGCTGAGGGCCACAGGGGATCCCCCTGTGCTCACCGACAGGCTGCCCGGCACATACTGCAAGCCAGGCGCCAAGGGATCGCACACCACAAAGGTGGAAGCGGGCGAGTCCAGCAGGAAGTAGATGGCAAACTGCACCCGCGCTCCTGGGCGCACCGGCAGGTTGATGGCCCCCTGCAGGAAGGTGGTGGCTCCGCCCGGCCAGGGGAGCTCTGGGTTGTCGTTGGGGTCGGTGGGCTCGTCGAAGAATTCGGGAATGGAGAGGCCATTGAGGGCGCTGATCCGCTTGACCAGTCGGATCCCTTCGCCTGGGGGAGGTGCTGGGCTGGGTGTGGGCGTCGGAGTGAGTGTGGGTGTCGGTGTTGGGGTGGGCGTCGGTGTTGGGGTGGGGGTGGGCGGAGCTTGCTCCTCATATGCTCCTACATCACACCGAACTCCAGCAGGTCGGGAAAAACCCCGCTGATCCTGGTTGACAGGGCTACTGTTCAGGTCGGTACACTGCCCGGCTGGCACAGCGTCGATGGCTACACTGCCTGCCAGAAGGGCATGGGTCTGGGTCGGCCCACCATTGTTGACCAGTGGCCCAAGGTTCAAAGCTGCTGAGGTCACAGCCGTAAGTCCTGGGCAGCTTCCATCGGTGTCGAGATTCGCCCCGCTGGGGGTGAGAGTGCCAGCGTTGGAACAATTACCTCCGCTTGTACTGTTTGCTACGATTGAGTTCCTAAGGTTGGCTGTGGCGTCGTTGAAAATACCTCCACCTTTTGAAGCTGAGTTCGATGCAATTGTTACAAAGCTTAGACTGCTGGTGCCGAGATTGTAAATGCCACCGCCTTTTGTGCCAGCACTATTTCCTGATAGGGTGCTGTTGGTAATGTTTACTGTACTGCTGCTGGAAACATAGATGCCTCCCCCCTCCTGGCCGACATTGTTGAAGGAGATCTCGCTTGCGTTGAGGGTCACCTTGCCGCCATTGCCGTTGTAAATGCCGCCCCCCTTTTCACTAACGTTATTGCCGGAGATCCCTGTTTTGCTGATGTTTGTCGTGCCTAAATTGTAGATGCCGCCCCCTTCCTTGCCAGCACCATTGTTGACAATGCCGGCGTTGGTAACCGTTACCGTGCCGCCGCTGCCGTTGTAGATGCCGCCTCCCTCCTGGCCGGCACCATTGTCGGAAATGCCCGCTGCGTCAATGGTTACTGTGCCCAGGTTGTAGATACCGCCTCCTCTTTGGCCAACACCATTCTTGGAAATGCCAGTGTTGGTAATTGTTACCTTGCCGACGCTGCCGTTGTAGATGCCACCTCCCTCCTGGTCGGCACCGTTGTCGGAAATGCCCGCTGCGTCAATGGTTACTGTGCCCAAGTTGTAGATGCCGCCCCCTTTCTCACCAACACCATTCTTGGAAATGCCAGTGTTGGTAATTGTTACCTTGCCGCCGCTGCCGTTGTAGATGCCGCCCCCTTCCTTGCCAGCACCATTGTTGGCAATGTCGGCGTTGGTAACCGTTATCGTGCCGCCGCTGCCGTTGTAGATGCCGCCCCCTTTGTCACCAACGCCATTGTTGGAAATTCCAGTTTCGCTGATGGTTGCCGTGCCCAGGTTATAGATGCCGCCCCCTTCCTTGCCGGCACCATTGTTGGTAATGCCGGCGTTGGTAACGTTTACCTTACCGCCGCTGCCGTTGTGGATGCCACCCCCTTGCTGGTTAGCACTGTTCCCCGAGATATCGGCTTTGTTGATAGTTACTGTGCCCAGGTTGTGGATGCCGCCCCCGAAAGAAAAAGCCCCATTACTGGAGATCTGAACCTCGGAGACTGCAAGCTGACTGCCGACCTCCACAAAAACACCGCCACCGGCAGTATCTGGAAAATTGGCTCCATCCGCACAGCCGCCTTTGATCGCTACACTTTGTAGATTGAGCTTACCTCCACTGCTGACATGGAAAATCCGAAACTCGCCTTTAGCTGCACTACCATTTAGATCGCACTTTACCGAAGTATCTCGCTGGATCGTCGCCCCGTTGCCTTGAATGGTGATGGTGCTGGTAATGTCCAAATCGTCGTTGTCCGCTCCAGAGTCGGTTTGGTGTCCCAGCCCATCGTCGTCTTTCGACAAGGTGTGGGTCGTCGCTGCCGACAGCACAATCGTGTCTGCACCTGAGCCCGCAGGACACTCATTCACTGCTGAATCGGTGTTTGCAGCTATCACGGCCTCCCGCAGAGAGCAGAAGCCATCAGTGGCTATAGCATCGCTTGGGGTGGTGACGATGATCGTAGTCTGTGCCGGCGAAGGCAACTGCAAACCTGCCGCTGCTATACTCGCCAACAAAGGCAATACGAACCTAGAGCTGTATTTGCCCACACCTTGCCTCTCTGTCAATCAAGATGGCCCAGTAAGAGGATCTCCCCCTGCTCACCTGCGGCAACAAGCCATAGACAGGGAGAGGGGCTTGGCAATCGGCTAACCTCGAAGACCTCCTCTCCCTAAATCTACCGCTGGCTGCGGTGGATTTCCCATTCCACTCCCACTTCCCTTCCGCCAGCCGATAAGGCATGGCCTCACCTCGGGATGAGAGGCTGCTCCCGGTTGAGGGGCAAGGTGTGGAATGGGCTTCACCTAGGAACGGCGACCTCGAAACGGATGACCCCGGCTGAGCCAGAACTGCCTCCCCCCACATTCACCACCACCACACCGTTGGGGTTGCTGATGCCCCCACAAGCAGGCGGCACGGCCCCACCCGGCGGAATGAAGGCTCCCCCTCCCCCTGTGCTCACCGACAGGCTGCCCGGCACATACTGCAAGCCAGGCGCCAGGGGATCGCACACCACAAAGGTGGAAGCGGGCGAGTCCAGCAGGAAGTAGATGGCAAACTGCACCCGCGCTCCTGGGCGCACCGGCAGGTTGATGGCCCCCTGCAGGAAGGTGCTGGCTCCGCCTGGCCAGGGGAGCTCTGGGTTGTCGTTGGGGTCGGTGGGCTCGTCGAAGAATTCGGGAATGGAGAGGCCATTGAGGGCGCTGATCCGCTTGACCAGTCGGATCCCTTCGCCGGGGGGTGCCGGGCTGGGGGTCGGGGTTGTACCTGGGCTCGGCGTTGGTGTTGGCGTTGGTGTTGGCGTTGGTGTTGGTGTTGGCGTTGGCGTTGGCGTTGGTGTTGGCGTTGGCGTTGGTGTTGGCGTTGGTGTCGGCGTTGGCGTTGGTGTCGGCGTTGGTGTTGGTGTTGGCGTTGGCGTTGGTGTTGGTGTTGGCGTTGGCGTTGGTGTTGGCGTTGGCGTTGGTGTCGGCGTGGGCGTCGGCGTGGGCGTCGGCGTGGGAGTTTCTTTTGGTGTGGGGGTGGGTGTGGGGGTAGGGGTTTCTTTCGGCGTTGGCGTGGGTGTTGGTTGCTGCTGGGTGACTGTAATAGTAATGGTTGCTTGGTTGGAAATCAGCCCTGCAGTATCCTTTACCGTGTATTTAATTGGAGTGGTAGTACCCGTGAAAGTTGGCACCGGAGTAAATGTGACCTCTCCGGTGAGTAGGTTGACGGAATATGTGCCTTCTCCAAAAACTGCCAGAGTAGTTTGCTGCCCAGGAGTGAGCGGGTCTAGGTCGATAGTACTGGGATCCAAGCTAAAAACGTAGGCTGTGTCATTGGACAGCACATTGATGGTGACCGATGTATTGGCTGGGGTGGTGGCAGTGTCATCCTTAGCAACGGGGTTGTAAGCAACAATGCCCCCCCCTGCTGTCATGTCCCAACCGCCGTTAACCTCTGTCGTATTGTTCGGAAACGTTGTGAAGTCTTGGATTGAGCCAGTTACGTCATTCCCAACTACTGAGTAACCAAAGAACGTTTGACCAGATCCTATGCCCAGATCCTGGTAACTTACGAAAACACCCGACAATTTTTGATTAACTGTGCTAGCTGTAATATTCGTATTCAGACTGGCAGTTCCGCAATTGTCGCTGTAAATCTTTGTAAGTGATATCACTGTTCCTAGTCCCCAATCAGTAGCCGAGACCGAGATGGGAGAGTTATAAACAAATTGTTTGGGATTTGGATCGAGTTTCGTAATAGCAGCAATTTTAAAACTATCGTTTCCTCCTCTATCTAGAAGTAGGAAGCCAATCTTATCAAGGTTTGTAGAAGGGGCAGTTATTCCGCCTGGGGTTATAAAGTCTACCCTCTCAATATTATTACTGTTCACACTGATAATATTTGTAAATAGATTATCCGTGCCAGCTTTGATAACCGGGTTTAAGGGATTGATTAGGATAGCTTGCTCCATCGACGTAATTCCTAGAGTGCCAGGAGTGTCTGGCGGAATAACCCAGACAATGTTGCATACACCAGATTTATTGGGGTTATCGACTCTCCTCAGAACAACTTGATCGGTTGCACCAATGAGAGACAGCTTTTGGCCACTCACCTGAATGTCTGTCAGTACAGATCCAGCACCTAAGGTGGGAACAGCAGCGGCTTGGAGTGTGTGCTGATAGCTGTGATCAATCACTCCTTCAACCACAATCGTAGGTGCGGTAACGCTGCCAGCCGTGGCTTCTAAAATCCAATCTGCTCCGGCTTTGGCATAGCCTGTGAGGTTGGTAGAAGCAGCGATATCAGCTCCTGTCAGGCGGGCTATTTGCTCTATGAAAAGTCTGCCCTCCAGCCCTGCCGCCACCTCGCAGCCGTAGATTAAAATGTCCGCATCGTCCGCAAGGCTAGATTTCCACTTTGCCAGTAGGTCCGCGTACTCGGGCAAGTTTTCTCGGTTAAGAACTCTTCTGCCCAAGGAGAGTAAGCCTGCCTGCCCGTGAGACAGGATGTGCAGGGTTTTGATGCCTTTTCGTCCTCGCAGTGTCTCTGTGATCTGCTCAATTCCATCTCTATTGGGATCCAGAAAAACAACTTCCGCTCCAGGACGAATGCCTGCCAGCAAGATCGCCAAGTCCGGCAAGGCTTGATCGATAAAGACCAGCTCATCCTGCTTGGGGTGTTGTAGAGACGTTTCCCTAGACGCAGAGAAGCTAGCTTGCTCTACCCCCAAGAGAACCATTAGCAGGGCTGTGGAAACGGTGCCCAAGCTGCGACTAAAAAAGCAAAGCAATCTTTCCAGTTGACCAGGACGAAATGAAGACGGTTTTGAGGTCAGCATTCAACACTCCTCGGCTCTCTCAGCGCGTTCTCTTGAAACACAAAATCAGCTCACATCAAACTTGACTAAAACGAGGCAACCATCAGTTATCTACCCTCACCGAAACCGTGTTGCTAAAGAGCAACGAGCCCGATGCTGAACGAACAACAGCTCTGTTGGTGATGATGGTGGGAAGAGCGGGAGTTTCAGGAGCAGGCACAAATGGAGTCGGCGTAGGTGCCGGCGGTAGGGGTACGGGAATGCGGAGGCGGCAGGGCTGATCCGATTGATTACCTTCTGGGGCATAGCAAACGCGAATAAGATCCTCCACAAAGCGGAGCTGATTAAAACTAAGTTGATCCGCTTGTCGAATAATGTCCGTAATGATTTCCTCCAGGTCTCGGGCTGTTCTGGAAAGAGGTACGCTGACAAACAGAATATTCTCCAGATCCCTAACTTCGGGGGGAGCTAAGTTGGAGAAAGGTACTCTATCCCGCTCCCGCAGCAAGATGCGATAAAGGGCTTCGCTCCAAGGGGAAACATCCACGGCTGCGCTGAAAACAAATCCCCGCAGGGGTGTAGACTGGCCGGACTGACGCCCTTGGCCCAATAGGTTGGACTGAACCGATACCAACTTCCCCGGCGGTTGAATAATCGATCCGGAAAAGGGGATGGTGAACCGCAAGTTGCCCTCCAAGGCAGTGGTTGACAAGGCAGGCAACAAAATGTCTCCTCTTGAGCTTAGGTTGAACAACTCAACCTTATTGCCCCTTGAAAAGAGCGGCCCTCCCGAACAAAGGGCGGCTGTTGAGCCTGAAGGGCAAAGCTGAGCAAAGGGATCCACCACCAATCCCAAAATGGCAGAGGTAGAGACAGAGCCAGAGCCGGGATCCCTTGGCGGCGACCCCACGGTCGAGGGGCTGCTGGAGGTGCCACCGCAACCTTTCAGGAAAACCGTTAGGGAACCTGTAAGCACTGCCGCCAGGACAAGCGCAGCCGGTTGCCAAAATCTTCTGGGTATACCGAGTCGTCGAAACATTTGCTTATCGCCTCGCTCTCGATTAGGGATGTTGTCAGCCTGCGGAATGACTCTAGCGGGATCCCACCGTGAGAACAGCGTCGCTGAATGGCGCCACAAAACGGCTGCCTTCTCTCTCAACTCTCAGCTCGCCACTGAGAAGATAAGAACCAGCAGATAGCGGAACGTTGCTTTGCACCCTCACCTGCAGGCGGTGCTCCCCAATAGCAGCAGGGAATAAGTTGGCAAAGGGAGCTTCCAGCCCTTCAGAAAACCGTGCCAGCACAAAAGTCCCCTCAGTAGCTGCAGCCAGACGCTGTAACTCCAGAAGATTCAAATCGACCCCCAACCCAACCACATACACGGTGAGTTTTTGTCCTCGCTCTCTGGCCAAAGTTGTCAGCTCCTGAGTAGCTTGGTTGATGGAGCGGGTGCTTTCGTTGTCAATCCCATCGGTAAACACCACCAAACGGCGGTTGAAACGCTCGGTGGGCCGAAAGTCGCTTAAGAAACGCCCGGCTTCTACTGTGGCATCGTAGAGGGCAGTGTTCCCCCCCGGAACAGCGCGCAAAACGCCTCGTCTCAGCAGCTCTTTGTCGCCGGTGAAGTCCTGCAATAGCTGAGCCGTGCGCAGGGGCTGCCCCAAAGCTGTAAGGCCAAAACCTGCCCCCCGGTTGTCAAAGCGCAGAATGGCGCCCAGATCCAGGGGTGCAGGGCGAAATTGATCCAGGAGCCGAAAAACAGCCAGGAAGCGCCGAGATTGGGGATCCAAAACCAGCAAGCTGCCTGAGCCATCCATCAGCACTGCCATGAGCAAAGGCCGCTGAGCCAGATCCGGCGGGGGGTTCTCGATCCGGGTGGGTGTCAGGGTCAAGGCTACCGGCTGCGGGATCCCTAGCAAGTCGGTTACCCGGTTTACCTGCAGGCTGACCTGGCCGGCAGAGAGCTGGGTTATTGGTTGGGGCGGATCCCCGCCTTGCAGGAGGGCGATGTTGAACTCCATTTCCCCTTGTGTGCCAGAAAAGGAGCGGGTCAGAGCCCCATTGAATGTCAGGCGAGCTTGGGATCCCACAGCAGACGGCTCAATGCCTGTACCGCCGGAAGAGCCACAGCCGACAAGGCAGCTTCCCACGAGCACCAGGAGAAGCAGCCAACCAGCTTTTTGGCTTTTTACTTGACCGGGCTGTATTTTTACAGTCATTGCAGCTGCCAGTGCAAGCATAGTGGGGTGGCATGAAAGTACGGAGTTAGAATACCACCCAGTAATTCCGAAAGCTACTGTAGCGCTTGGTGTAGGCGTAAAGATTTTTACTGCAGTTAGAGGATCTCGAGTTCATCTTTTTTCACAATGCGAGCACAGCGGGTCTCAGCTTTGAGCCTAGTAGGGCGGCTAAAGCCTGTCTGCTCCGAGAATTGCTTCGAGATAAAGACCCCTTTGTTTTGCCACTTGTGGCAAGCGTTCTCGCTGACCAATTGTCAAATAAGCCGGCGCTCTCCTCCGTGGCCTATAGTTCATAGCAGCTCATCAGTGCAGGTGTAAGCTCTAAAAGGATCCCCTGGGTGAGGAGGAGAACTGAACATGGCGGCAAAGCAACTCAAGTTCTATTGGAGCCCCCAACACCAGCTCTTTAGCTGCGATGGCGCCAAGTTGGAGGGGCACGGCTACATCCAAACCAACCCCTCCCATGACCTGGTTCACCTGCTCATTGCCGCCAACGGCAACATGCCCTGGCAGCCGGTGGAAAGCCGCGAGCAAACTTGCTTTGCCGAGTACAACGCGGTAATGCTGGAGCACCTGTTGGTCAACTGCTTCAACGCAGCGGTGCTGGGATCCCTGCCTGCCCAGCAGATCATCCCAGAGGCGCGGAAGTTCTTGCGGTGGTTTGTTTCAGAACATTACGCCCCTTTTCCGGTGTCTGAAGAAGAGGCTTTTCGTCGCTTTGCTGCGCACCTGGATATTGAGCGCATTGTGCGTTTGTTCCCCTATTTTTACAGTCTGCGGGCTTGGGAATGCTTCAGCCCCGATTACCGCGCCGAGACCTACGACCTGGAGTTCACCTCCGAGGATGATCCCGTTCGAGAGGCCCCGGAATGGGCGGCGGATCCCAACATTTTGGAGACTCAGGAGCTGGTGCGGCAAAAGCTCTCTGAGGCAGTAGCCGAGGCGGGCTCGATCCGGCCCAAACCGGAGCCCGTTTTCCCGCCAACTTCGTCAGCTAGAAATCGCAGGAGCCCCGCACTGTACCCGTAGGGTCAGTGCCGGGAGGAATGCGGAAGTCACAATAGAACCATGACCCAAGTCCTGACCGTATCCTGCAAGCTCAAGGTGTCCCAGTCGCAGGCCGCCAAATTGGACGCGACTTTGGAGGCTTTTGGCCAAGCCTTGAGCTGGGTCAACCAGAACACGCCGGAGAAAGTCGCCAACGCCGTTAAGCTCCAGTCTCTGTGCTACCGCGAAATCCGCGCCCGGTTCGGCTTATCCAGTAACTTGGCTCAGCAGGTCTGCAGACGGCTGGCCGGTGCCCGTAAAGTTGCCCAACAGAAAAACCGCCCCGTCAAAGCGTTCAAGAGAGGCTTTGCGACCTACGACGCTCGTATCTTTTCGTTCCGCGAGAAAGACTGGACGGTGTCGCTGACCACGGTGGAGGGTCGAGAGCGCTTTGAGCTGGCGATTGGCCGCTACCAGAGAGAACGGCTGGCGGGCTCCAATCCCAAATCTGCCACTCTGGTCAAGCGTAAAGACGGCTCCTACTCTATTCAGATCTGTGTGGAAACGGAGCCATCCCCACCGCAACGCACGGATAGAGTGCTGGGCGTGGATTTAGGAAGGGCGGATATTGCTCATACATCGGAAGGAGATAACTGGAATGGACAGCAGTTGAACCGAGTCCGAGACCACTACTCCAAGCTGAGGGCGGCACTCCAACGCAAAGCCAGTAAGGGCACACGCAGTTCGCGGCGCAGATGCCGTCAACTGTTGCAACGGCTGTCTGGCAAGGAAAGACGCTTTCAAACGTGGGTCAATCATCGCATCTCCAAAGCTATTGTCTCCAGGGCAAAGGCTACCAACAGCGCTATCGCTCTGGAAGACCTGACGGGGATCCGGGAAAGAGTCAATCAACAACCCCGCAGCAAAACCGAAAGGCGCAGGGCCAACAGTTGGGCGTTCTACCAACTACGTCAATTTCTGGAATACAAGGCGAGGGTTGCAGGGGTTTCTCTGATTCTTGTTCCGCCTGCCTACACGTCGCAGACCTGCCACCGGTGTTTGCACATCCATCCCGATCCTGCGCAATCCTACCGCAGTGGTAAGTCGTTCAAGTGTGGGCACTGTGGATGGGAAGGAGATGCGGACTTGAATGGTGCGAATGTGATTGCGCTTTTGGGGGCTGTCGTAAACCAGCCTAGAGGTTCGGGCCTGTTTTGTTCTCTAGTAGAGCAGGGCAGGCTCAGGGCTACTGAAAGCCCGCTCCGTACCGCTTTAGCGGTCGGAGTCGGGTAGTTTACCTTCTCCTCTGTCCGATCCCCCAGCCAAGACCAGGCAGAAAAAAACCGGACTCGGCTTCAAGCCTGCCCGTTGATGGATCCCCTCACCCCTTTCCCACAGGGAGAGGGGAAGACTAATCTGCGCCTTTCACTAGCCGACGAAAGGCCTTTTTGCCCACCTGCAAAATCCGCCCGGCCAGCTCCGAGGCATGGGCAAACTCCAGGTCGGGATCCTCCACCTTTTGCCCATCCAGCCGCACGGCGCCCCCTTGAATCTGCCGACGGGCCTCGGCGGCACTCTTGCACAGGCCACACTCACGCAGGATGTAGCTGAGTTTAACAGGGTAAGACAACCCATCGATGGCAAAGGTGGGGATGGATCCCGTTTCGGCAAGAATACCGTCTAGCACCAGGGCTTGGGCGGTGCGCTGGGCCTCTTCTGCCGCTGCAGGGGAGTGAAACTGGGCCACTAGGGTCTTGGCTAGGAGGATCTGCCGCTGGCGGGGATCCTGCGGCAGCTCGGCAAGGGGCACTGAGGTGAGCAACTCAAAGTAGCGCTCCACCAGGTGATCCGGCACCTTCTCCAGCTTGGAGTACATGGTGAGGGGATCCTCAGTCAGCCCCACGCAGTTGTTTTTGGACTTGGACATTTTCTGGTACCCGTCCAGCCCCTCCAAAAGCGGCACCGTCAGGCAAAACTGCGGCGCTTGGCCCTTCCAAATTTGCAGATCCCGACCGGTGAGCAGGTTAAAGCGCTGGTCGGTTCCCCCCAGTTCTACGTCGGCTGCCAGAGCCACCGAGTCGTAGCCCTGCAGGAGGGGATAGAGAAATTCGTGCAAGTATACCGGCGTCCCGGCTTGGTAGCGCTGGGCAAAGTCTTCTTTGGCCAGCATCTGCCCCACCGTCATCTGGGCCTGGAGTTCGATCAGCTCGCTGAGAGTCAGGTGGGCCAGCCACTCGCTGTTGCGGCGCACCTCCAGCCGGCCAGGGGTCTCAAAATCCAAGATCTTGCCGGCCTGCTCCAAGTAGGTGCGGGCGTTTTCCTCCACTTCTGCCGGGGTGAGGCGGGGACGGGCCTCCGATTGGCCGGTGGGATCCCCTACCAGAGCTGTGAAGTCCCCAATGAGCAAAATGGCCACATGGCCCGCATCCTGAAACTGCCGCAGCTTGCGCAACACCACCGAATGCCCCAGGTGCAGATCCGGTCGGGTGGGATCGATGCCCAGCTTCACCCGCAGGGGACGATCCGCTTGCGCCAAGCGCTCCGCCAGGGCAGCAGCTCCTCCTGGAAAGATCTCGGCCACTCCCCGCTCAACAATTTGGGCTATCAACGGATCCCGGTACGCTGGCGAAACTGAGGCTGACGATATACTCAAATCCTGCTCCTCCGGCTGAACCCATGAGCCATTTTAAGCCCACGCAAAAGATGCTCGATTCTCAACTCAAGATCTTCTCCCCCTAGCCCGGTTGGAGTTGTCGATGGGCAGGGTTGGCCATCCTGCTGCCCCAATAGACGCCGCCCTATAATGGGTCTGGCTTGTTGTTGCTTTGCAACACGGACGTGACAGGGTTTTTGACGTGACCTACGGTCGCAGACCATTGGCCCGCCGGGCGAGAAAGCCGGGGTTGGAGCGTGTCTCCAATTCCCCTTTTTCCGGATCGGGGTTTGACGAGCATGCCGACTATACCCCACCCACCCGCCCCTCCCGGATTGCCCAGGTTGCCGGTGTGGTGGGCAATCTGTTGCTGGGATCCCTGCTCTTGGGATCCACGGCAACGGCTGCCGGATTGGTGGGGCTGGCCATTAGCTTCCGCAACTTGCCGGACGTGCATCAATTGCGGGATTACGTGCCCATTGCCACCACCCACATTGTCGATATTCGGGGCGAGCCCATTGCCAGCCTACACGGGGAGGCCAACCGGGAAGTGATCTCCCTTGAACAGGTCTCGCCGGAGATGAAAAAGGCCTTGCTGGCCATTGAAGACAGCCACTTTTACACCCATCCAGGCATTAATCCGGTCAGCTTGGGCCGGGCGATCCTAGGCAGTGTGGAGGGGGGTATAGGCTCGGCGGGGGGGGGATCCACCCTGACAATGCAGTTGGTCAAGAACCTGTTTTTGAGGCCGGAGCGTACCCTCAGCCGTAAAGTCGCCGAGATCGTGTTGGCGGTGCGCCTAGAACAGGTCTTCAGCAAAGACGAGATCCTGGAGATGTACCTCAACCAGGTGTACTGGGGGCACAATCTCTACGGCATCCAGGCGGCGGCCCGCAGCTACTTCAACAAGGATGCGTCTGAACTGAACTTGGCTGAAGCGGCGATGTTGGCTGGGATCCTGCCGGCCCCGGAAACCCTCAGCCCCTTTCGCAACCTGGAGGGAGCCAAACGGCGGCAACACCTGGTGCTGGATCGTCTGGTGGAGCTGAAGTGGATTACCCCCGAGGAAGCCCAGGCGGCGCGGGAGCAAAAGCTGACCTTAGGCCGCATTACCTCCTTTCAAAGTAACGCCCCAGCAGTTACCGACGCCATTGAGGCGGAGCTGCGGCGCCGCTATGGGGAACAAGCTCTAATGCAAGGAGGTCTGCGGGTTCAGTCCACCATCGATCTGCGTCTGCAGCGCCTTGCCCAGCGCATTGTCAATGAAGATGGCCCCCGCATTGGGGCAGCTCGTCGTGCCGATCAAATGGCTTTGGCGGCAGTGGATCCCCGTACCGGCTATGTGAAAGCCATTGTGGGCGGGATCAACGCTCAGCGGGGCCAATTTAACCGCGCCACCCAGGCGTTTCGCCAAACGGGATCCACCTTTAAGCCCTATGTGTACTACGCGGCTCTGGCCAGCGGGCGCTATTCACCCGGCAGCATCTTGGAAGATACCCCCGTCACCTATCCCGGCTCGCCACCCTACAGCCCGAAAAACTACGACAACACCTTCTATGGCCCCCTCACCTTTGCTCGGGCTTTGGAGCTCTCCCGCAACGTGCCCACGGTCAAGTTGGCCGATGATGTCGGGATCCGCAACGTCATTGCAGCGGCTCAGGCCACGGGTATTACTGCCGAGATGTTCCCCAACTTGGCTACAGCTCTGGGCTCGGCCAGCGTCAGCCCCCTGGAGATGGCGGCCAGCTATGCGGTCTTTGCCAATGGCGGATATCGGGTGGAGCCGACCCTCTTGGCCCAGGTGGTGGATCGCAACGGCCAAATCCTCTTCGAGGCCAGGCCTCAGCCGCAGCGGGTTTTGGATCCCTGGGCGGTGGCTACGCTCAACCAAATCCTCAAAGGGGTAGTGACCCAAGGCACCGGGACGGCGGCTCGTTTGGATGACGGGCGACCCGTGGCCGGTAAAACCGGCACCACCTCCGATTTCCGCGACGCTTGGTTCATCGGCTACGTGCCGCAACTGTCCACCGCCATTTGGATCGGCAACGACAACAACTCTCCCATGCTGCCGGGTACGGCAGGAGGCGCTTTTGTGGCCCCCACTTGGAAGCGCTTTATGACCGAGGCTCTCCAAGGGATCCCACCTCAGGACTTCCCCAGCCCGCATCAATTTCCCCCTCCCCGACCATGACCTACAGCGAAGAGCGGCTGGCGCGTATCGAGCGCACTGTCGAGGCCAACGCTCAGGCCATCGCCCAACTGGCCCGGCAAAACCAAGAGCTGATGCAAACCATTGCCGGCACCGAGGAGCGCATTGCCAGAGCCGAGGAACGCATTGCCAGGGCCGAGGAGCGCATTGCCAGAGCCGAGGAGCGCATTGCTGGCGCCGAAGAACGTCTGGAGGCCGAGGTCAAACGCTGGGACGAGCGGTTTTTCCAGCTCAGCCGCGATACCCTCAACTTCACCCGCAATGTAGTGACCATCGCCGCCATCACGGCGGTTTTGATCCCCCTGCTCAGGGATGTCGCTCCCCTGCTGATCGAGCTGCTGCGGGAGGGATCCCGTTAGCCCTCTGTAGCTGGGACATCTCGCTTTTCCAACCGCTGGCCAACAAGTGGTTATCGGCAATTGCGCTGAGACAGCCGCGATTCCACCTCTCTGGGGTCGAGCAGGGTTCCAACCGGAATCGAGGTGTCCAAGGGATCCCAGCGCGTACTGATTCTGAGTTACACTAAAACTGCAAAGAAAGGTAACGCCTTTTTCTGGTTCTCCTGACCCTTCACCGCGTTCTTTCTTGCATTCCTTGCACAAGACACAGAGGACAGACGATTATGGCTTTTGAACTCCCGGCTCTGCCCTATCCTGCCGACGCGCTGAAGCCCTACATGTCGGCAGAAACGTTTTCCTTCCACCACGGCAAGCACCACGCGGCCTACGTAGCCAACCTGAACAAGCTCATCGAGGGCACCGATCTGGCCAACAAGTCTCTGGAAGAAATCATCAAGGCCACCTTTGGGGATCCCAGCAAAGCGGGTATCTTCAACAATGCTGCCCAAGTTTGGAATCACACCTTTTTCTGGGAATCCATGAAGCCAGGCGGGGGAGGTGCGCCTACCGGGCCTATTGCCGACAAGATCAACGCCGACTTTGGCGGCTATGACAAGTTTGCAGAAGCCTTCAAGACGGCAGCCGCCACCCAATTTGGCAGCGGTTGGGCCTGGCTGGTGCTGGACAACGGCACGCTGAAGGTTACCAAAACCCCCAATGCCGAAAATCCGCTGGTTCACGGTCAAACGCCCCTGCTCACCTTGGATGTGTGGGAGCACGCCTACTACCTGGATTACCAAAACCGGCGGCCTGACTTCATCAATGCCTACCTGGAGCACCTGGTGAACTGGGATGCCGCCAATGCCCGGCTGGCTGCCGCCTGACTCCACCTGTTCTGGGATCCCTTGACGGGGGATCCCATCGAAGACTAGCCCTATGTCTCTGTTTGCGAAGGGATCCTTGGGGATCCCTTTTTTGCGCCTAGTCTCTTCCCAGGCGTTCCCGCTCCTCGCACAACCGCTCCAGAAAGCCGGGGGTAGGGGGTTGGGTTGGAGGGGCTGCAGGGGGAGCAGGAGTTGGAGCAACCCGGTTCATCTGGGGGAACAGGGGTTGGTTGATGGGCGGCGGGGGGAGAGGCTTGGCCGGGACAGGGGCTGGAGAAGGTGGAGCAGGGGGAGGGGGTGTGGGCACGGCAACCGGTCGGGGTGGAGGCACAGCAGGGGCTGGAGGAGGAGGTGACACCTGCTGAGTTGGAGCAGGGGGCTGAGGGGTAGAGGACACTGCCTCTGGAGTTGCTGCTGGCCTGGGTGTGGGCTCGCTTGCGGACTCACCGATTCCCAGATCTGGGGCGGGATCATCCTCAAACACCGGTTTGCCCTCCGGATCCCGCGGCAGCCAGTCCAGCAGAGGTTCAGGAGTGGCTGAGGGATCCCGCTCAGGGTGCTCTGCACCGCCGACTGGAAGGGGGCGTTCGGGGGCAGCAGGCGGTCTTTCGCTGCCTGGGCCCGGATCCAACAGCAGACGCAGGCCCCAGAAGGTGCTCCCCGCAATGACAACAAAAAGGGCTATCCCAGCCCAGAGGGGAAACGGCTTGGCCTCGGGCTCTGCCTGGGTACTGAGCAGGTGTGTGCCCGACTGCCCTGCATCCACCGCCGCCAGGGTGCGCTCGGAGAAGATGGGTGCGGCTGGGGGGGGCGCGAGGGAAGAGCTGGCAGCGCTCTGGGAGCGCAGGGATCCCTCCAATTGGGCGCTGAGAACCTTCATATCTTGGGGCCGCCGGTCGGGATCTTTGGCCAGACAGGAGAGCACCACCTGTTCCAGCTGCAGCGGAATCTCATAGGGCAAATTCGAGCGATCGAAGGGCTGAGGCTGTTGGTAATTGTGGGCCTCGTACCAGCCGGGGAAAGAATCGCTCTTCGGCTGGAGGGGGTGTTGCCCGGTCAACATGCGGTAGAGCACTACGCCAAGCGAGTAGATATCCGAGCGGGCATCCAGGGCTTCCCCGCGCACCTGTTCGGGAGAGGCATAGCGCACCGTACCCAAAAAGCCGGTGGTCTGGGTGCCGAGGGCAAGGGAAACGTCGCTGAGGAGCTTGGCAATGCCGAAATCCAAGATTTTGACGGTCTCCCCCAACGTTTCATCTTTTAGGACGAAGAGGTTGCTGGGTTTGATGTCGCGATGGATCACCCCCTTGATGAGATGGCCATCCTGCTCGGTCTCTAGGTTGTGGGCGTAATAGAGACCGGCGCATACTTGGCGGGCCATCCTCACCACCTGTTGAGGCGGCAGCACCGGCTGCTTGAGCATTAGCTCCCCCAAACTGCGCCCCGTCAGGTATTCCATCACCAGGTAAGGTTGGTCGTTCTCTAGGCCATAGTCCAATACCTTGACAATGGCAGGGTGCTCCCCCAGCAGCGTGCTGATGCGAATTTCCTGCTGAAAACGTTTGTGCAACTGGCGTCGGGTGTTGTCATCGCCTGCCAAGTTTTGGTGCAACAGCTTGACCGCCACCGGACGGTTGAACAGGCGCGTATCGACAGCCTTGAACACCCGCCCCATGCCACCTGCTGCAATGCTGTGAACCAGTTGATAGCGCTGGCCGATCACTTTTCCAGGAGCAAGCTGGTTCATGGGCAGCCCAAGAGCATGTACCCTCTGATTTTAATGCGTGTTTCTCGGGGGTTTCTCCCGCCTTTCTCTGGGCACTACTGCCAAGCTGTTTTCACTGCTTAATGTGTCTTAATGTGTCTGATGTACTTACTTTTGAATACTTATTAAACGCCCTGCCAGTAATTGAAGGCCGGACAAAGTCTGTGGGGCATCGAGAGCTACTTGGATCTGGAGGGATCTGATAGACTCATGCGGGCGCTTTGCCGGGTTTGTTCATTAGCTGTCTGTCGGGTGATTTATGCTGGCTAACTGGCTGGAAATGTCGGGGATCCCTCTAGCCCTGATCGGCCCTGTTGAGAATCCGGTGCTGGTGTTTTTGATCATCCTGACCATCATGCTGGTGGCTCCCTTGCTGTTTGAGCGGCTGCGCCTGCCGGGGATCATCGGGTTAATCTTGGCTGGGCTGGTGGTGGGGCCCTACGGCTTGGGCATCTTGCGGCGGGACGAGACCATCATCCTGCTGGGCACGGTGGGGCTGTTGTTTCTCATGTTCATGGCGGGGCTGGAGACCAGTCTGGAAGATTTGAAGCTCAATGCCGGGAAGGCCACCCTCTTCGGGGCGCTCACCTTTCTGTTGCCCATGCTCATCGGCACAGCAGCCATGTTGGCCATTGGGTATGGCTTTCTGGCGGCGGTGCTGGTGGCCTCTTGTTTTGCCTCTCACACCCTGATCGGTCTGCCCATCATCTCGAAGCTGGGGTTGATGCGCCTGCAGACGGTGACGGCAACTTTGGGGGCCACCCTTATCACGAATGTCCTGGCTTTGTTGGTGCTGGCGGTGGTGGTGCGCGCCCACCAAGGGGAGCTGTCGCTGCGCTTTTGGCTGACGTTGATCCCTTCCATTGCCCTCTACACCTTTGCCACCCTCTGGGGGGTGCCTAAGCTGGGCAGTTGGTTCTTTCAACGCTTTGGTCACGACGAGGGAGCAGAGTTTACTTTCGTGATCGCCACTTTGTTTGTGGTGGCCTATGGAGCGGGGTTGATCGGCATTGAGCCGGTGGTGGGAGCCTTTCTGGCCGGGACGGCCATTACCCCCATCATCCCCCAGCTCAGCCCCCTGATGAACCGGATCCAGTTTATCGGCAACACCCTGTTTGTGCCTTTTTTCTTGATCTCGGTGGGGATGCTGATCAATCCCGGTATTCTCTTGGGGGAGCCGCGCACGCTGCTGGTGGGCGGAGTGATGATCGCAGCGGAGGTGGTGAGCAAGTTTCTGGCCGCTTGGATCCCGGCCCAACTGTTTGGCTGGCGCTTTGCCAGCACGATGATCATGTTCGGTTTGTCGATGGCTCAGGCGGCGGCTACCCTGGCGGCCATCACGGTGGCCTTTCAGGTGAAGTTGGTGGATGAGCTGACGGTGAACGGCATCATTGCCATGATCCTGGTGACCTGTGTTGCCTCGCCTTGGATTGTGGCCCGCTGGGGAGAGCAAATGCAGCCCACCGAAGTGGCGGCAGAGTCCACTGAATTGCCCAAGCCAGATTGGGGAGCTCGCGTCTTGGTGCCGGTGGCCAACCCGGATACTGAGAGGAACCTGCTGCAGTTGGCTTTGATTTTGGCCAAAAAAGATGGGGGAACGCTGCTGCCGCTGCATGTTTTGTCTGACCGCGCCGGGATCTCGCCGGCAGCCCTGGCTCGGCAGGAGCAGTTGCTGACTTTCGCAGAAGCTCTGGCCCACAGCGCCGTGGCCCGAGTGGAGCCGATTCGGCGGGTGGATGACTCGGTGGAAAAAGGGATCATTCGCTCGGCGGCGGAACGGCAGGCAACCTTGGTGATCCTGGGCTGGAAGGGCTACTCCACCTATACAGAGAACTTTTTCGGCAGCATCATCGACGCGGTGGTGCGGCAGGTGGGGATCCCAGTGTTGATCACGCGGTTTCCGGTACCCATCGAGACGGCGCGCCGCATCCTCTTGGTTGCACCGGAGCTGGAGGTCTCTCCCGGATCCCTACAGCAGACCATTGGGCTGGCGCAAACGCTGGCCGGCGAATTGAAAGCGGGTTTGCAGATCCTGCTGGTGCAAACCCGACCTGGGCGGGAACGCTCCCCAGCCTTGCCGGCAGAAAGCTATGCCCACTTGCCGGTTCAGCGGGTGCAGGGGGGGGTGGTGGCGGAAGTCTTTAAAGCGCTGCAGCCGGGAGATGTGTTGGTGTTGATTCCCAGTGAAACCGGCAACCGGTCGCGCCTGGGCCGAGAGCCGGAGACCATCGCCCGCAACCGACCCAGCCTTCCCATCATCGTGGCGCATTTGCCGCGGGATTCAGCTCATCCCTTGCGCCAAGGAGATGGGGTTCTGGCGGCCGCAGAGCCCACTTGACAGGAATGGCATTGGGGTGTTGTCTGGCGGACTGGAGCTCTTGTCTCAACGACGCCCCGGCTCCCCTGGTAAACTGGGATACCCCAGGTTCGGAGCAGTCGTGAGCCAGAAGGGAGGCCCAGAGCCATAGACTATGTTGATTGAGGAAGTGGGGATAGTGCCCTGCGGAGCACAGGAGTATGGTTGCCTATTTGCTAGAAGTCGGCTGTGAAGAGCTCCCAGCCAGTTTTGTGGATTCGGCTCTGGAGCAGTGGCGAACCGGGATCCCGGCCTCTTTGGCGGAGGCTCATCTGCAAGCGGAGCAGATGCAGCTTTTCGGTACGCCGCGCCGCCTGGCGGTTCTGTTGCAGGGGTTGCCCACCCAGCAGCCGGATCGCACCCTAGAGGTGAAAGGGCCACCGGTTCAGGTCGCCTACCAAGATGGCCAGCTCACTCCTGCCGGGGAAAAATTTGCCCAAAAACAAGGGGTGGATCCCGGCAGCCTGGAAATCCGGCAAGTGGGCAAGGGATCCTTTGTGTTTGCGGTGCAGCGGGTGCGGGGCCGACCGACGGCAGCCGTGCTCCAAGAATTGGCACCCGCCTGGATTACCAACTTGAGTGGGGAACGGCTGATGCGCTGGGCCTGCGGGGATCTGAAGTTTCCGCGCCCCATTCGCTGGCTGGTCTCCCTTTGGGATGATCAGGTGCTGCCTTTGCTGCTGCCGACCCACGAGGGCAATACCATGCCGGGCTTGGTGGCCGGGCGGGTTAGCCGGGGGCACCGCGTTTTGGGATCCCAGCAGGTCACTCTGGAGCGGGCCGAGAGCTACGTTCAGCAAATGCAAGAGGCGGGGGTCAGCCCCGATCCAACAGCGCGAGAGGCATACATTCAGGCTGAGGTGACCAAGCTGGCCAGGCAAGTGAATGGGGAAGCCCAGATCCCTGCTCCTTTGCTGCGGGAGGTGGTGCACTTGGTGGAGTGGCCGACGGCGGTTTTGGGGCGTTTTGAGCCGGAATTTTTGCGCCTGCCGCCGGCGGTGATCGAGACGGTGATGATCATCCACCAACGCTATTTCCCGGTACGGGATGGCCGGGATCCCAGAAAATTGCTGCCCTATTTCATCACCATCTCCAACGGCGACCCCCGGCAATCGGAGCGGATCGGGGCAGGCAATAGCCGTGTGGTGCGGGCGCGCCTGGCGGATGCCCGCTTTTTCTACGAAGAGGATCGGCGGATCCCTTTGGCGCAGCGGGTGGAACGCCTGCAGGCGGTTACTTTTGCCGAAGGGCTGGGCTCCATGCGGGACAAGGTGGAGCGCATCCGCCACATCAGCCGCCTCATTGCCGCTGCCCTGAACTTGGATCCCCAGGAGCAGGCGCTGGTGGATCGCACGGCTTACCTGTGCAAGGCGGATCTGGTTACCCAAATGGTGTACGAATTCCCCGAGCTGCAGGGGATCATGGGAGCCGACTACGCTCGGCAGGATGGGGAACCGGAGGCGGTGGCCGAGGGGATCGAGCAGCACTACTGGCCTTTGGGGGCGGGGGACGCTTTGCCCACAGCACTGACGGGGCGGGTGGTGGGCTGGGCGGATCGCCTGGATACCTTGGTGGGCATGTTTCGCTTGGGGCGGATCCCCACCGGCTCCTCGGATCGCTTTGCCCTGCGGCGGGCCGCCAACAGCCTGGTGCTGGTTGCCTGGGATGCCGGCTGGACTTTTGACTTCAACTTGCTGTTGCAGAGCGTGGTGCAGGACTATGCCTTTGGCGATGTCCACACCTTGCGAGCCTTGCAGGAGTTTTTGGCCCAACGGATACAGACCCTTTTGCAGGAGGAAAAACGGATTGATTACGACTTGGTCAGGGCTGTGGTGGGGGATCCCGAGTCGGTCAAAGCGGAGGATCCCCAGAAGGCCGAGCTCACCATGCGGGCCCTGGGCAACCTGCCCTTGACTTTGCTGCGGGCGGAGTACCTGCAACACCTGCGGGCCACCGGGGAATTGGCGGATCTCTATCCCACCCTCAATCGCTGCGCCCGCCTGGCAGCCCAAGGGGACTTGGACTACGCCGTGGTGGATCCGGCAGCCGCCGTGGATCCCGGTCAGTTGCAGGAGGCGGCAGAAAGGGAGTTGTACGAGGCTTGCCAGAAGGTCTATCGCCTGGGGGTGGAGCCGGCCTTACGGGGAGATTTTGTTCCCTTGGTGGAAGCTCTGCAAGCGGCAGCCCCTCAGGTAGCCCAGTTTTTTGAAGCCGTTCTGGTGATGGATCCGGATCCTGTGCGACGGGCCAGCCGGCTCAATTTGCTGGGAGTATTGCGCAACCAGTCGCGCCTGTTGGGGGACATGGGGGCTGTGGTTATGGCAGGGGAATCCTCGCCGGAGAAGACCTCCTAGCTGGCCAATCCAGACACGCTTGGAACCCTCACTCCCGGCCCCTCGGGAGCTTGGGAATGGACATGCAACCTATTATCCAAGGAAGCGCAGACATTGCCGCAAAGCCCGCTGCACCGAGGCCAGGTAGCCCTCTCCAAACAGGTTGAGATGGTTGAGCCAGTGGTAGAGCTGGTAGAGGGGCTTGCGGTGGGGATACCCCTCGTCCAAGGGGTAGGCCTGCTGATAAGCCCGATAGAACTCGGCTGGAAAGCCCCCAAACAATTCTGTCATCGCCAGATCTGTCTCCCGATCCCCGTAGTAGGTGGCCGGATCGAAAATCACCGGGGATCCATCGGCCAAGGCCCCGTAGTTGCCGCCCCACAGATCTCCATGCAACAGAGCGGGTTCTGGCCTGTAGTCCTGAAAAAAGGCTTCCAGCTCCGCCATTACCCGTTCGGCTTGGGCCACCCACGTGCCGCGATACCCCTGTTGGCAAGCCAATTTCACCTGGTAGAGCAGCCGCTGTTCCCGATAAAAATCCGGCCAATTCTGCCGCCAACTGTTGATCTGAGGCGTAGAGCCGATGGTGTTGTCCCGCTCCCAGCCGTAGCTGCCGTTGGGGGATAGGGTGCGGTGCAACTGGGCCAACTGGGATCCCAACAAACCCGCAGTGTGCGGACGGGGCGAGGTTAGCTCCAGGTATTCCAGCACCAAGTAGGCCTGCTCTCCTACGGATCCCCAGATGATGGGCTGAGGTACGCGAATGGCCTGGGCAGCCGCCAGGGTTCGCAAGCCCGCAGCTTCCGCTGCAAACATCTCCAGCGCTCTTTCTCCCCCACGGGCCAATTTGACAAAGTAGTCTCTTGCCCCTTCTGCAAGAGGGTTTTGGGAAGCGCAAGAAAACCGATAGGTGGCGTTGATGCTGCCCCCGCCCACAGAACGATACTGCAGGGGCCGTAAGGGATCCCCTGTTGCTTCTGAAAGGTGCTGGGCGATGGTTTGCCAAAGAGTTTGCATCAGCAGCCAAAGTCAATTGTCGGAGAAAAACAGGTACTTAATCAGACCTGTAAGCACACCACCCACTAGGGTAATAATTGCCCCTCGGCTGATGAACTCCTGGTTGTCCAAGCGCTTGCCAATCCCGTCCATCTTCTCGCTCAGTTTGCCTTCCATCCCGTTGATCCTTTCGTTCAACTGGGCCTCAATGCCATCAATTTTCTCGGTGAGCTTGACCTCGACGCTGTTAATCCTTTCGTTCAACTGGGCCTCAATGCC
>NZ_JBSSBR010000017.1:0-64688 GCF_054059035.1 Thermostichus sp. MS-CIW-36 | reverse complement strand
GCGGCTTGCGACGGGGACACCTTGAGCTTGCAGGAGATGGTCAGGATTTGGCTCATAAGTTCATTGTACTTCATCAAAGCGCATTCCTCCCGGCAGTGACCCTACGGGTACAGTGCGGGGCTCCTGCGATTTCTAGCTGACGCGACAGAGATTTAGGAGCTTCCTTATCAATCCTCTGCAGTTGCGTTTTGCTGCAAATCTTGGGTTAGAAACGCTCAAATTACCACAGAGCAAGGGTTTCCGCCATTGTCATCACTGAGGAAATAGCCAGAATAAAAGTAGCCATTGACCCAGCGATGGGCGCTACGACAACTCGGTGAACGAACGATGTTTCCCTCTCTTTTAACTCCACGTGCAGCAGGCATACTCCTATCGGGAGCTGTCTTGGGCATCCACTGCCAGGTGGCCATGGCCGCTCCCTTCCGCGACACCTTTGGTCACTGGGCCCAAGCCTACATTGAGACCCTCTCCGCTCAAGGAGTGTTGAACGGCTTCCCCGATGGCACCTTCCGCCCCAATGAGCCGGTTACCCGCGCTCAGTTTGCCACCATTGTCAATACCGCTTTCCGCCTCCGCAATACCTCCGGTACTTTTATCGGCTTTCGGGATGTGCCCCCCACCCACTGGGCAGCCAGTGCCATCTCGACGGCAGCAGCCAACAATCTGGTGGCAGGCTTTCCCGATGGCACCTTCCGTCCTGAGCAGCCCGTTACCCGCACCGAAGCGCTGGTGGTTTTGACCAACGCCATTGGCAACACGGGAGCGATCCCAGCCGCTCAGCCCAGCGATCTCTTCAGCCGCTACCGAGATGCGGCAGCCATCCCCAATTGGGCCCTGGCACAACTTGCGGCGGCCAACCGCGCCGGGTTGATCGTCAATTATCCAGACCCGATGCTCTTGGAACCCAACCGTCCCGCCACTCGCGCCGAGGTAGCAGCCTTCACCCACCAGGCCATGCTCAGCCGGGGATCCTTGGTGGCGCAAAACCCAGGGGGATCCCTCTCCGGTTCCCAGCCAGGCTTCGACCTGCGCCTTTCCACGCTGGCGGCGGGCACCTTGATGCAAACCACCACCCCCTTCAACGAGCGCCTCTTCATTGCCCCCAACGAAACCCGGCCCATGTCTTTGATCGTCCGCAACCCGATTCGCAACGCCCAGGGGGATATTCTGGTGCCTTTTGGCTCACGGGTGGATGGCCGCTTTGAGCCGGCCCCAGGGGGCACCCGTTTTGTGGCGGAAAGCATTATCGTCAACAACCAACTGTTCCCCTTGGCTGCCCAATCGGACATCATTCACGATGTCAAGGATCCCCGCTACACCACCACAGGCAAAATCATTCAGGATGCAGCCATCGGCGCGGCAGCGGGCGCCATTCTCGGCTTGGTAACCGGAGACAATGCCATTGCCACAGAGGAAGTGCTGGGGGCGGGGGTGGCCGGAGCGGTGATCGGCAATGTCACGGCGCCGCAAGTGGTGGTGCTGGATCCCAATCAGGTGATCGAGCTGCGCCTCACTCAGGATCTGGCGCTGGCCCCGACATCCCGATAACCGGTGCAAGGCCGGAATCATAAGTGGTGTCGGCACGGCTATCTCCCCAGCCAATCCAAAAGGGTTGTTCCCCCCAACCACAGGCCGATCAAAATGGAAGTGGTCAGCAGTCCTCCTGCTACACAGATCAGGGATCCCAAGCTGCACAGGATCCCGTCTTCTTCCAGGAGGCCAAAGGCGGTGACGAAAACCCCCATTGCCGGCAGGGTGTTGGTGCCTGGAACGGGGATGATCATGGAAATCCCCATCAAGCCGATCCAGGTGCCCAGCCAGACTTGGCCGAGCCGTGTGGTGCAGAGCTGCTTCCAACGGGGGCGGGCAATTTTTTCAATGCGCTGCAACCATGGGATCCCGGCCTGCACCCACTTTTGAAAATGCTTCCGTTCAACAGAGGTCTGCAACACCCATTTCGGCAGCCAAGGAGTGGTTCGCCCTGCCAGCATTTGTGCGGCCAGCAACAGGATGACCACGCCAAAGGGAGTGGAATAGCCGGGAGCCGGCAAGGGCAAAGCAGAAGGGAAAGAGAGCACCGCCAAAAACAAGCCAAAACTGCGCTCACCGGCTAGTTTTAGAATGTCTTCGATGCAGATCGACCCTTCCGGGGAGGGTTCGGGTTGCTCTGGGCTCTCGGGAAGGCGGGAAAACCGGGCTAGCTCTTGAGACAGACGGGCCATAGAGGGGGCAGGGCTGGAGCGGGCAAAGTTTGGCAACGGGTGGGCACTACCTGGAGGGCCAACGATAGCCTACTGCAAATTCAAGTTGTGTTGGATATCTTGAGCAAAGGGGTGGTTTCGGAGAGGTGACATGCTCGGTGGTAGGTTTAGCAGGGCTACACCCATCAGCAGCCTTGAGCGACAGCAGAAGGCTCCGACTCAGTTCCGCAAAGGGGGGCGTGGGCTGGGATGGCTCCTGTTGCTGGGATCCCTGTTGATGGTGGGGCGCGGTGTGGCCCTGGCAGAAGCGCAGTTGGAGGTGGGCACTTCCACCACCCTATCCCCGCAGGCAGCTCCGCCGGTGTTGCCACCCCCCCCTGTGGGAGTCCGACCAATTTCCGTGGATACCGATCCCGAACAAACTGCCGATATGCCCCTTTCCCTGATGGCCGAACAGGTGTTGGAGGCGGTGTGCGAAGCCCAGATTGATGCCCAACGGGCCTTGGCTCTCATGCCCGACCTGAGCGAATCCCACATCCGTGCTGCCTGTCCGAAGCGACTGATCCCCAAAAGCTGAGAGGTCGCCCCCAAGTTGGCGCCAAAGATTAGCCGGAAATACATTATTGTGGCGTTATTGTGGATCCAAACCCCCGTCCTTATTGCTATTTGGGTGGCGTTGTTGGGACAGTTGCAGCCGGTGGGAGTATTGGTGGCGGCCTTTTTGAACTTTTCTTCGAGCAATCTGCATCTGTCTCACTTGAAACAATAGAGGCCATAGCACACTAAGGGATCCCTAAACCAAGCCCTGATCCAAGATCTCGCGGGAACGGGCGATGGCTGCTCTCAAGTTGGCCCGCTGGGTGTAGCGCATCGTCATGGCGGCAGTTGTGTGGCCCAGCAGGTGCTGGATATGTTCGGGGGCAACGCCGCGATCCAGCAACAAGGTGGCAAAACTGTGGCGAAACTGGTGGGGGGTTTGATGTCCCGGCTCAGGCTCGGTTAGCTTGAGCACAATATGCCGCAGGCCATCGTAGGTGAGGGGGCGCCCCCGGTAGGCCAAGCAGCGAGATTGGGAAACAAACAAGGGAGCCGTCGGCGCGCACGGGCCCCGTTCTCGGCTCAGATACTGTTGCAACAGCTCGGAGAGGGGATCCCCTACTGCCACAGCGCGGGGTTTGCTCCCCTTGCCACAGCGCACTTCCAACAGGGATCCCTCAGGGCTGATTTGAAAATCTTGAACGGTTAAGTCCAACAGCTCCTGGGCCCGCAGCCCGCACTCCAGCATCAGGCGAATCAAAGCCGCGTAGCGCAGAGAATGGTTCTGGGCCCGCTGCAACACCCGCTGCAACAACAACCGATCCAGATCGCGAGGCAAACGAGCGGGTAGGCGGGCAGGTCGAATGGCTTGAGTGGGCAGGGGATCCTGAAGGTAGCCCCGTTGGCTGGCCCATTCAAAAAATTGTTGCAAGGCCAACCGCTTGAGGTTGTAGGTGGCCGGAGAGGCGGGCGGGTGGATCCGCTGGCCGGAGCGGTTGCGAAACGGACGGCCCTTCAAGCTGTTCAAAAAGGACTGGACGTGGGCAGGCTGCACCTGGGGCAGCGGCACGGGGCAAGTTTTGGCAAACTGCTCCAGAGCGATGCGATAGGTGCGGCGGCTAGCCGGGGCCAGATCCCGCTGCCGCTCCTGCAAAAATTGCGCCGCCAGATGGCTGAGGCTGGGAGCAGGGCCGCTCGGTTGAGTCTGTCGAACCTGACCAGGTCGGGGATCCCTCATCTTTAGCCCACTGGCAACCCTCAACCAACTCTATCCTTCCCCTGCGAGCAAGCTCCAGCTTGGACTCGGCCCCTACCCCGGCATCAAATGCTGAGCGATGAAGTCCGTGTACACTTCGCCCCTCAAAAAAGCTTCATGGCGCAGGATCTGCTGGTGGAAAGGGATCGTGGTGGGCACCCCAGTGATGGCGCATTCCCCCAAAGCCCGCTGCATGCGGCGGATGGCTGCTGCCCGGTTAGGCCCCCAGACGATCAGCTTGCCCAACAGCGAATCGTAGTAGGGGGGAATGGTGTAGTCGGTGTAGATGTGGGAATCCATGCGCACCCCCGGCCCCCCAGGGGGCAAATAGGCACTGATCGTGCCAGCGCAAGGCCGAAACTGCTGCTTGGGATCCTCGGCGTTGATGCGGCATTCGATGGCATGGCCCCGCAACTCCACATCCTTCTGGCGAAAGGTCAGGGGTTGACCTTGGGCAATGCGAATCTGCTCGGCAATCAGATCCAGCCCGGTCACCATCTCGGTAACCGGATGCTCCACCTGGATGCGGGTGTTCATCTCGATGAAGTAGAACTGGCCATTTTTGTCCAGCAAAAACTCCACCGTGCCCACCCCCACATAATTCACCACCTTGGCCGCTTTCACCGCCGCTGCTCCCATGCGGGCGCGCAAGCTTGCAGTCAAAGCCGGGCTGGGGGCCTCTTCCAACAGCTTTTGATGCCGCCGTTGAATGGAGCAATCCCGCTCGTACAGATGCACCACATTGCCCTGGCTATCCGCCAAGATCTGAAACTCCACATGACGGGGGCGCTCGATGAACTTCTCCAAGTAAACCCCGCCGTTGCCAAAGGCTGCTTGGGCTTCCCCCTGAGCGGTGCGCAGCATCTTCAGCAGCTCCTGGGCATCCCGCGCCACCCGCATACCCCGCCCCCCGCCACCGGCGGTGGCTTTGATAATCACGGGGTAGCCGATTTTCTCCGCCAGCTTCACTGCCTCCTCCTCAGAGGTGATCAACCCGCGGCTGCCCGGCACCGTCGGCACCCCCACCGCTTGCATGGTCTCGCGGGCCGTGGCCTTGTCGCCCATCTTGCGCATCGCCTCCGGCGAGGGGCCGATGAAGATCAAGTTGTGGTCGGCACACATCTCGGCAAATTTGGCATTCTCCGCCAAGAACCCATAGCCCGGATGAATGGCAGTGGCTCCGCGGGTGAGGGCTGCCGAGATGATGTTGGGAATGTTGAGGTAGCTTTTGGCCACCGGGGCATCTCCTACGCAAACAGCCTCGTCCGCCAGTTGGACGTGCAGGGAGTTTTGATCCGCAGTGGAGTAAACGGCCACAGTTCGGATCCCCATTTCCTGACAGGTGCGGATGATGCGCAGGGCAATCTCACCCCGGTTGGCAATCAGGATCTTGGTGATGGGCGGCATGAGGGAGGTTCAAAGCTGAAGAGGTAGCTAGACCGCTAAGGCCAGCGGTCTGTAAACGCAAGGTTAAGTTCAGGTGCTCATCCTACTATTTGACATACTCCCCGTCTTAAAGGACGGGGATGCTTTCTCAGCCAGCAGAATTGCTCCTACCGACTGAGCTACACAGGGCATGAGGCTGAAACCTCAACCCTATGGGGGATGCCATGGCCCCAACTACTGGGCCGGAGCCCAGATACTTCCTGCGGATGTTAATTGCCCCCACCCCGTCCCGATGGAACTCAAACCCACACCCACACCTGTACACACGACCTTTGGGCTTGTTTCTCTGTCCACAAACAGGACACTCCTGAGAGCTGTACCGCTCATCTTGCAGTACCACTCTCATCCCCAACCGCTCAGCTTTGTAGGTGATGAGATGCCGGACTTGACCATGCAACATCTGGTGGATCTTCTGATTCGCCTTTTTGTTGTAGTTGGCAGACATCCGGATATCCCGAAGGTCGCCAATCACAACTGTCTGCACGCCTCGCTTGTGGAGCGTGGAGACCAATCGGGTTGTCTGCTTGTGCAGAATATCCCGAATTTGATTGCGCAGCTTCTTGAGCTGCAAACGTTGAGAGCGAACTAGCCGCTTCCACCGCCGAGAGCCCCGCTTTTTGCGCGCCAGGAGTCGAGCTAGCTTGCCCTGCAGCTTGTTCTGGTAGCGCCTTTTGGAGCGCAGCAGCCTGCCATTGGCGATGTAGGTTTGTCCCCCCTCATGAGCGACTGCGGGGTGAATCTCACCCAAATCCACAGCGGCAACGTTGCTCTCTTCCCCCTCTTCTTCCGGCGGCGTATCCCCCACCTTGTAGCAAGCCCTCAGCTCATACTGCTGGCCATCCCAGCCCATCTCTACCCAAACAGGCGTATCCCAAGCCCAGTTAACAATCAGGGGCTCCTTGCCTTTCCCGTTCGACAATCGCAGCTTCCCATTGACGACTTGGATGGCTGAAGATTTCCACTGGACTTTGTAGAAGTACCGACGGCGTCGAGGTGGACGGGCGTTGGGGTCGGTTTTGCGGCGTTCCCGCCAGGACTTGAGAGAGGCAAAGAAGCTTTGCACTACTGCGTCTGCACTGTGGGCATGAAGTGTATTCTCAGGGTCGTTGGGAAACCAACGCATGAATGTGGAAGGCTTTAACCACAATCCCTTCTTGCGGACGACCCGCCAAAAGTGAACGAGCACTTTTGAGTACAGCTCGCCTGCTGCCCTGCTCAACAGCTGCAGTTGCTCTGAGACGCCTAGCTTGAGCTTGCGGACAAGGTACATGCAAAGTTGCCTTTCCTGTCTAATAGCATCTTACAAAAGCCGCCCTAGAAGGGCGGGGCTTGTAACCCAGTTTTTTTGGTCAACTGGAGGGGAGGATAGAGAAGGTCAGGTGGGGATCCCGCATTCAGCCCATCCAGTCGACAACCTAGGTAGGACTGAGGCCACAGGGATCCGGCTGCAGCAGAATCCCAGTGGGGGCAAACTGCGTCACCCAAAACTCTACATCCTGAAACTGGTGACGCAGGGTGTTGCGCACTTGGGCGGCCAGCTCCAGGCTGGGCATGATTCCGAAGACCGTTGGCCCTGACCCCGACATCAGGGATCCCAGGGCCCCCGCCGAGAGAAGAGCTTGGCGCAGTTCCCCTACAATCGCGTACTCCGGCAAAACCACCTGTTCCAAGTCATTGCGCAAACTCCTGGCTAACGCCGGCGGATCCTGACGGCTGAGAGCCGCCAACGCCTGCGGCAAGGTGGGCAGTGTGGGTTTGGGTAGGGCATCCCCTCCCAAGCTCCCCTGACGAGAACGAAAGGCTTGATAGGCCCAGGCGGTGGAAACCCCCAGGTGCTTGGGCTTGGCCAGCAGCACAGGGATCCCTTCCCAATCGGCCAGCGGCTCCAAAACTTCCCCGCGCCCGGTGGCCAGTTGCGTTCCCCCCTGGATACAGAAGGGAATGTCGGATCCCAGACGGGCTGCCAAGCTCTGCAACTCTCCCACCGTCAGGCCCAGCCCCCACAGTTGGTTTAACCCCACCAAAACCGCCGCCGCATCAGCCGAGCCCCCCGCCAAACCTGCTGCCACCGGAATGTGCTTTTCGATGTGAATCTCCACGCCAGCGGCAGAGTGACACTCTTTTTGCAGCAGCTCAGCGGCTTGATAGGCAAGGTTGCGGGCATCTGTGGGCACTTCTGGGCGATCGCAGGTGAGGTGGATCCCGTGAGGACGGCTCTTCAACTGCAGTCGATCCGCCAAATGAATGCTCTGCAACACCATCGCCACCTCTGAATACCCATCAGGACGGGAGCCGAGGATTTCCAGGTAGAGGTTGATCTTGGCGCGGGCAATCAGGGTACAGGCTTGCATGGGGTGAAAATCTGGGTCAGCAACAAGTCTCAACTCCCCTTAGCCTGTACAGACCTGATCAAAACACAGACTTATCCGGGGAGGTCTCCCAGCCCGATTCTAACGGCAATGGATCCCCTTTCTAGCTGCCGGAGCGCGGCCATGGCCCCAGCCACTCTCCACCGCGAAAGCGCCAGCGGGGAAACAAAATGCGCATTACCACCCAAGCGCTGAGGTAAAGGCAAACCCAGACCACACTGTAGTGGAGAATAAAATCTCCCAAGTCAAACCGTTGGGTTGGGATATAAGGAAGACCCACCACCTTCAAGACTGTACCCAAAAAAAGCCCTTCCCAAATGCCGGCCAAAAGCTGAAGGATCCCAGGCCAATCGTGATCCCACATCCACCCCATCAGATAGTTATAAACGACATCCCAAACACAGCCAAACAGACCTACGTAGAGCAATACCCAAAAATAGGTGAGGCTGCCGCCATGTCCAGTGATCCCAAAATAAAAGGGTAAACTTGCCAAAACACCAACGGTGGCCAATAAGAAAATGCGAGTTTGCCAGCGGCCAATCAGGGTCGGAGTCATCTTTTCCTCCCGCAGTTTTGCCAATCGAGATCATCAGGATCCGTGTCGCTCCCAGTCTGTTTGAGGGAACCTTCTGGCCCTCACCCCCAACCCTTCCCCCTTTGGTATAGAAGAGTTGGGGATCAACGCAACGCCACTTTCATGAGGCTAGCGCGATGGGGAATGGCCATGGTGTGCCGCCAATGTTTTACGTGTGGGACAGCGTTGATAACCAAAAACATCTCACAAAATCCAGAAGCGTTGCCCAATGTCGGCAAGCTAGGGGCTGATGTTTAGGGCCCACTTGCACCATTGCCACAGGGATCGGATCCCTTCTAAGCCTTTGACCCCCGGTGCCCGCAGTCGAGCCAGGTGTTCCACCGAGCGATGGGCACAGTACTGTAAACCCAAAAACGTATCCACCGGCGCATAGGGCCCGCCCAAGGTGATGATCCCAGCGGCGTACATTCGCCCATCCCGGTTGCGCATCTCCACCAGCTCAAAGTCGTTGGAGACATGCAAGCGCCCGTGAGGATTGAGGGGCAGGTTGTAGTGGGTAATTAGATCGTTGAGGAGAGGATTGGTCATGGGATCCGAAACCAAACCCGTACAGTCGATAACGAAATCGGCCTCCACCTTTAATTGCGTGTTGTTGTGGGTACCTCGAATGTAGGTTACCGGCTTACCCTTGTCGCCGGGAACCACCGACTCCACCTTGCCGAACACAATCGAGTACCAGCCCTCTCGCAACCCTTGCCGCACGATCCGCCGCCATTTCCGCCGACTTGCTGTCGTGGTGCCGCCCCAAGCTTCCAGCAGTTCGCGCCGTTCCAGGGGGGTCGCCGCTTCCAATTTGGCACGCAGAACTCCTCCCCAAGTGCCCTTGGGCCAGTTGAAGGGCTGAAACTCCCAATGGTTATCCACTGCCCGTTTGGCTCGTCCGAAGCGATTACCGCTTTTGGGCGCACGGCTCAGATGCACCACCGAGATGCGGGGGTTGACTTTGCGGGCTTCGTAAAGGCGTTCCATCACCTGAGAGGCGACGATCCCAAATCCCCGAATTAGGACGGTGCCACCTTGTTTCTCCAACTGCTCATAAACGTGATCATGAGGCTCATAGCCATGTACCACCGATCTCAAATCTCCTGTTTTTTCGCGAAACTCCTGCAGGTCGTTGAGCAACTTGATGGCCGGATATCCAGTTGCCAAATGGAGATACTTGGCCACCATAAAACGGTGATCCGTATGGCCGGGCCGCGTTGCCGAATAGGCCACCACATATCGCCCATCCTCCGTTTTGCGAATGGCGCGAATATGGCCGTAACACAACATTTGCTCCCAACCAATTCGGGCTGCCTCCCGATCCATTGAGGCAAATACATCCCCCGCCCGCGGCGTATAGGTATCTGCCAACAAGGGCTCACTAAATACCTGCCACAAAAAGCCGAGTGCTTCCAACAATCGGCCGGAGAAAAAGGAACGCCAAGCATCCCGCAGAGCATAGCCAGGCCAGCCCCAAATGTTGTCTGGACAAGAATCGGAGCCAGAGCGAATTCGCTTCCAGCGGGGGATCTGGCAGTTGGTCAAAAGCCGTTCATACCGTTCGTAGGGTTTGCGGGCAATGCTGATGACGCGGATGTGTTCCGGTCTGACCCCGTAGATGCGCAGGGTATCCACCCAGACAAAGCTGCCGATACCGCCGCCCAAGGCCAAATAGAGGGTCTCTTCCACAGGTAGTCCGGTGGCTTTGAGGGCGCTCAGGGCAATTTGCTCAGCTCGAAACAAATCCGGCGGCGGAAAATCCGAGCCAGCCCGCACTTCAGGAAGCTGCTCTGGGGCAAAAACCACCGTGGAAGCCGGGGGAACCTCAAATGCGGTGTCGGGTTGGGTGGCCGGGCGAATCAGTTCGGTGCGCGGCTCCAGCAGGAGGGTAGGGGTACCGCGATGGGTGCCGGTCAAAAGGGTGGCATTGGGATCCCTGGGGGACACCAAACCCACGGTGATGCTGTAGGGGCCAAGCTCCACCACTTCTCCCCCCTGGAGCACCCGGCGTGCCTGACGGATTTTTTCCCCATTGATGCGGCTGCCGTTGGCACTGCGATCTTCATAGATGACCTGGCCATCCTCACCGAGATAGACGAGGGCGTGATAACGGGAGATCTCCTGGCTGGCAAACACAGCCCGCGCCACTTCTCGACCTTGCCATTCCTGTGGCAATTGGGCCAGCTCCCTGCCCAAGGCAAGAGGCAATGGAAAAATCAGCTCCTGCTGTTCTTCGGTGATGGGATCTTCCCAGCTCAGTTGAATTTGCATAGCTTCTCCTTACCTTTACAAAGATCATGAAGAGGCCATTGAGAAAACCCAGAACAACGCGACCTCACAGGTCACCTCGGGGTTTGTCTGGGATCCCTTTTTTCTATCCCCCACGGACTTGGATCAGCCACTGGGATCTGTAAGAAGAATTAAGAAGAATAGAAAGGGTTGGTCCTCTAGAGAGGAGGTTGTGGGGCTTTGCCAGCTTCTGGAGGAGGGATCACCAAGGTAGCGCTCAAGACCAAATGCCCACAGTAGGGACAATTCTGGCCCTGATATTCCGGGGGTAGGTAGTGAGGGTTTTCCAGGCGGCTGCACTTAACCTTGAGGGCGTCCAAAGTGCCGCGGCTGAGGGGAACCCCCTGATTCTTCCTGGCCACTTCTATGGACTTCACGCTCAGCACAATGTGCCCCAACTGAATTTGGCTATTGGCCTCAAGCGCAAGCTCTTCCTGAATTATTTTTCGGCCATTCACCCAGACAGGGTTGGGCTGCTTAGGAGGCAAACGATCCCGAGTTAAGTTGCGAATGTGAAAGTTTAAGGTTTTGGGATCAAAATAAAGCCCGGCGTGAACTCCTGAAACCGAGCGAGTTGGGTCATTGAGCACCACATCGCAGCCGGGATCCCGTCCAATGGTAACCAGCTTGGAGGGAACAGGCGAAACCGTTTGCGATCGACGCCGGTCGGCTTCGGTCCATTCCAAAGTGAGTTGACACACGATCCCATTCTCCACAGTTCAGCGCCTCCATTCCCTAGATCGGCTTCAGCATATCCAAAGGTCAGCTTGGGGAAAGCAGAAGATGTCTTTTTCGTCAAAATTGTTATCTTTTTGGATAACTATAACCTACTCCCCTGACCAAAGGCTTGCGCTGATCCGGATCACCTGAGTTGGGATCTCCGAGTTACATTCCTGCTGGAGACCGTGCCCAAACGCTCCGCGCCGCTTCCGCGACCACCCTCAGCTCCTCTTCCAGAGGGAGAGGGGAGCCAGACGGAAAGGTTTCATTCATGATGTTTAGACCATGATGTTTAGAGTGACTACATACTCGACTTTATCCCCACCCGATTTGAAGCAACAAAACTCGATCTCCTCAGGAACGGCGAGGCCGTTCAAGTTTGACCGAGGTGGCCTGATCCCTTGGCCGGAAGCCTCAGAAATCCACCTGAGAGATAGGGCCTAGAGTGAGTTTTGAGTTTCTGGGGATCCTGCAAGACTAGTATCCTCTGTGTCTTTATCCAAACCGTTTTCAAAGCACTCCGGTAAATGGGAAACTGCCGCTGCCCAGCCGCTCCTGCCGATCGAACACACTGATGGTGAGCTGATGGGATCCCGTTTGAGTGAGGGTAAAGCGATTCTGGGTCAGGGTCAGCCCTGTAACGGTGCAGGTGGTCGCCCCAACGAAGCAGCCGGGCAACTGAGCAGCATCAAAAGCTCCCAGGGTTACGAAATTGCCCAGTGGGGTGGTGACGGAAGCCAAAAAGGCGTTGGAACCCCGGATCCCGGCAGGGGCCTCTACCCGGAAAGACACCACAAAGGTTGGAGTTTGCCCCACCAAGACGGTGCGCGGAGAGAGATCAGTAATGGTGAGGGATGGAGCAGGTATGGGAGGCGGCAGGGGCAGAAGATCGCTGCTGCCGGTCGTGCCCCCACACCCCACCAGAACACTGCTCAGCAGCACCAGCACTGGGATCCGTTCATGTATCCGCTGCATCATCTCTTCTCCATCCCCAAAAGATCCCAAAGGAGCATGCCTCTAACCCCCAAAACCCTGAACTTTGCTGAATTTACTGAGCTTTAGGCGGTTTGGCAAAAGTCATTGAGAGGGATATAATAGACCAAGTTTCCCCCTGATCCTTGAGTCCACCGCAACGGTTGCCGGGAAGTGAAGGGGGAAAGCGCTCGGGGGGTATTCCTCAGGGCTTTGCGGGATACCGCCTTCCTGTTTGGACTCCGTCCCGCTGACGCGAACAGAGATAGGCAGGATGCGATCGCCTCTTTCCTGAACCATGTTCAGGAAAGTTCAGCGTGAATGTATCAGTCTCAAAAGACCTTCTTTCTTGAGCTTATTGTCCGAGGTTGATCTTCACCAAGCCAGCGGGCAGAAAGGAGAGAACCTGGCGAGAAGCAGCCTGGGATCCTTCGCTTATTCCCCTTGCAAAAGGTTTTGGCAAGCTGTGGCAATGGCCCAGTCCTCTTGGGCTGAGATCACCAGAACCCGCACCGGAGCATCCGAAGTGCTGATATCGCAGTTGCGGGGGGATCCGGCATTCAAAACCGGGTCGATCTGGATCCCTAAAAAACCCAGATCTGCACAGGTTGCTGCCCGCACCGGCGCCGAGTTTTCCCCAATCCCCCCAGAGAACACCAGCGCATCCAGCCGATCCAAGCTCATGAGCATTGCCCCAATCTGGCTGCGCAGACGGTGAACAAACAGCTCAAAAGCCAGCTCCGCCCGGGCATGGCCTGCCTCCATTGCCTCCAACACAACCCGCATATCGCTGCTTAGGCCGGAAACGCCCTTCAGCCCTGATTCTCGGTTCAAGATCCGATCCAGTTCATCCACGCTCATGCCCTGGCGCAACTGATGGATCAAAATGCCCGGATCCACCGACCCCGACCGGGATCCCATCATCAAGCCCTCCAGAGGGGTATAGCCCATGGTGGTATCCACGCTTCTGCCCCCGCGAATAGCCGCCAACGAACAGCCGTTGCCCAGGTGACAGGTGATCAGCCGCAACTCTTCCAGGGGTCGGTTCAAGATCTCGGCAGCGCGACGGGCGCAATGCTCGTGGTTAATGCCATGAAACCCGTAGCGGCGGATCCCTTGTTCAGCCCAGGCATAGGGGAGGGGGTAGAGGGCTGCTGCCGGGGGCATTTGCTGGTGGAAGGCGGTGTCGAAAACGGCCACCTGAGGGATCCCGGGCAACAGTTGCCTTAGCAGACGGATGCCAGCCAGCGCGGCAGGGTTGTGGGCTGGGGCCAAGGGGATCAATTGCTCAATCGCCCTCTCCACCTCTGGTGTAATTAAGGTAGGCTGCCGGTACAGGGATCCCCCATGCACCACCCGATGGCCAACGCCGCCGATCTCAGCCGCCTGGGAGAGCAGGGATCCCTCCCCTTGCCAGAGGCTTTGAAACAGCGGGGCCAATTGGCCGATCCCCCTCTCAGGTGAAACGGAGGGAAAAGGTTCCCACCCACCGCTTCGCCGACGGGTCTGGATGAGGGCCTCCCCCGGCTTGTAGATGAAATCCACCTGGGCTTGCCAGATGGGCGTGGCCTCCACCCTTCCCTCAACCGCCAGAAATAGGGAGGATTTGAGGCTGCTGGAACCGGCATTGACGACCAGAATATTCACAGCGTGTCTTCGTCGGCCTTCGCAAGGCTTATCGACTTCAAGCTAACGCTCAATCTCGACTTTGACTTCGGACTGCAACCGTTGGTAACACGCTCCAGCCTGGGCCTCCCCTAGGCAGTTTGCACTTGGCGCACCAACCCAGTCGTTTTCAGAGCAGCCAAAGCCCGATCCCGGTAACGGCCATAGCGCTCCTGCTTGTTGCGAAGCTTGCGCCCCTCCAAATCCGGCAACAGCCCAAAATTGGCCGGCATCGGCTGAAAGTGCCTGGGATCCGCGCTGCTGATGAATTGAAACAGGGATCCCATCATCGTTTCGGGGGGCAGCGTGATCAAGGGCAACCCCAGAGCCAGGCGGGCGGCGTTCTGTCCGGCCAACCATCCCCCTGCCACCGCGCAGGCATAGCCCTCGGTGCCCACCAACTGGCCGGCGGCAAACAGCGTGGGTCGGCGACGGAATTGCAAGGTCGGCCACAGAAGCTGGGGCGAATTCAAAAATGTATTGCGGTGCATCACCCCAAAGCGGACAAACTCCGCCTGTTCCAGGCCGGGGATGAGGCGAAAGACCCGCTGCTGTTCTCCCCATTTCAAGTTGGTTTGAAAGCCCACCAAGTTCCACAGCTGCCCTGCTTTGTCCTCTTGCCGCAACTGCACCACCGCGTAAGGACGGGATCCCGTGCGCGGATCCACCAGCCCCACCGGCTTCAAGGGGCCGAAACAGAGGGTGTCTTTGCCACGGCGCGCCATTTCTTCAATCGGCAAGCAGCCCTCGAAAAACTTGCGCTCCTCCCGTTCAAAATCCTTGAGGGGCGCCTGCTCCGCCTCCACCAGCGCCCGCCAAAACCGTTCGTACTCCGCTTCCGTCATGGGGCAGTTGAGATAGGCTGCTTCCCCCTTGTCGTAGCGGGAAGCCTGAAACACCACCGCTCGGTTCAACGAATCCCCGGTAACAATAGGGCTAGACGCATCAAAAAAGCTCAGGTACTCCAGGCCCGTAAAGGCTTGCAGTGCCTTGGCCAGGGGATCGCTGGTCAGAGGGCCGGTACAGAGGACGGCAATGCCCTCCGGGATCTCCGTCACCTCCTCCCGACGCAGGGTGATGCGGGGATGGTTTTGAATGGCTTCCGTGAGAGCCTGGCTGAAGCGGGCCCGATCCACTGCCAATGCCCCTCCTGCCGGCACTGCATGGCAATCCGCCGTCGCGATCACCAGGGATCCCAGTTGTCGCAGTTCTTCCTTGAGTAGCCCTGCCGCCCGATCGCTGGCCGCAGCCCCAAAGGAGTTGCTGCACACCAGCTCCCCCAACTGATCGGTGTGATGGGCCGGGCTCTGACGCACGGGGCGCATCTCCGAAAGGATGACAGGCAACCCTGCCTGGGCAATTTGCCAAGCAGCTTCTGTCCCCGCCAACCCCCCGCCCACAACATGGATGGGGGCAAAGGCTCCCGCTCGTGCAAGCGGGCTGCAAGCCCTTGGGTTAGTTGGAGGATTCATCACAACCTCCGGGAGGGAAGAGAAGAATGGAGCGCACCCTGCCGAGGCCGGAAACGGCTCAGGTCAAACCCACTATACCAACCATCAGCATGGCCCGACCTGCACGAGGCAAGTGACCCAGAGGCGGGATACGCTACTAGATACGCTACTATAAGTACCCGCTGACACCCAGGATCCCGACCCATGACGGAAACGGCTGACCTTTGGCCACAGCTTTTGGGGCAGTTGCTGGATCGGCAATCTCTCAGCGAAGCCCAAGCTGAACAGTTGATGAACGGTTGGCTCCAGAACCAAGTGCCAGATGTGGTGTCGGGGGCGATTCTGGCGGCCCTGCAAGCCAAGGGTGTGAGCGCTGGTGAACTGGCCGGCATGGCACGAGTGCTACAGCGGGCTTCGCTGGGATCCCCGCTGGACTTGCCTCTCCTGGTGGATACCTGTGGCACCGGCGGCGATGGGGCCGGCACTTTTAACATTTCCACGGCGGTGGCCTTTGTGGTCAGTGCAGCCGGGATCCCGGTGGTTAAACATGGCAACCGTTCCGCCTCTGGCAAGGTCGGCTCGGCGGATGTGCTGGAGGCCCTGGGGGTGAACTTGGGGGCTGAGCCAGAGCGGGTGCGGGCGGCTGTGGCGGAAGTGGGCATCACCTTTTTGTTTGCTCCCCAGTGGCACCCGGCCATGCGGGCGGTGATCCCCTATCGACGGGCCCTAAAAGTTCGCACCATCTTCAACCTGTTGGGGCCCTTGGTCAACCCCCTCTATCCCAACCGCCAGGTGATCGGGGTTTACGCCCAGGAGCTGGTGCCGGTAATGGCAGAGGCCCTGCGCCTGTTGGGACGGGAAGGGGCCATTGTGTTGCACAGCCGCGAAGGTCTCGACGAGGCCGGTCTGGATCAACCCACCGATCTGGGCATCCTGTCCGGTGGGCTGGTACGGACGGAAGTCTTGAACCCTGCAGATTACGAGCTGACCCTGGCACCCACCCAAGCTCTCAAGGGGGGGGATGTGGCGGAAAATGCCGCCATCCTCACCCAAGTTCTCCAGGGATCCGGGACGCCTGCCCAGCAGGATGTGGTGGCCTTGAATGCTGCTTTGGCCCTGCAGGTGGCCGGAGTGGCCCCCGATTGGAGAGCCGGGATCGCCCAAGCTCGCGAGATTCTCGCCAGGGGTGCCGCTTGGGATCGCTTGCAACAGCTGGTTCATTTTCTCAAGGCTTGATGCCGGTAGGAGCCCAGGAGAGGGCGACAGGGATCCCACCTGAGCCTAGGGCTAAAACTCCCGCCCTCGCCCAAAGGCCAGAACTTCATCCACCCCCAAGCGAGGCTTGCGCGGCAGGTTACCCGCTGCCGCATATCCAACCGCCAGCAGCATCACCGGCACGTAGCGGTCGGCAATGCCGAACTCCCGCTTTACCCCTTCCGGATCAAAGCCGATCATCGGCCCGCTCACCAAACCCTTGGCCTGAGCCGCGATCATCAGCGCCATGGCAGCCATCGCCCCAGAGCGAATCGCTTCATCCCGCGCCAAGGTGGGATTGTGGAGATAGGTTGCCTGGGCCATGTTCATCCAGCCTTCCGCTTTTTCGGGGGGGAGGATCCCGGCAGCAACGCTTCTTTGCACAATTTCAGGCAGTTTCTCATACCCCCGCAGATCCCCCAGGATGATAAACACCACCGATGCATCCGCCACCTTCTGTTGGTTGTAGGCCAGAGATTTGAGGCGCTCTTTGTCTTCCGGGTCGGTGACCGCAACAAACCGCCAGTGCTGAATGTTGAAGGAAGAAGGAGCTTCCGTAGCATAAGCCACCAGCTCTCGGATCTCCGCTTCCGATAAACGGCGGCTGGGATCCAATTTGTCGGCGGAAATGCGCTCTTTCAGGGCAGTTAGGGCGTCCATAGGGATCCTCAAGTGTCGGTAGAAAGGCTGCTCCCCCCAAAGGTAGGGGCAGGATTGGCAAATGGCTATACATTCCGTGTTCAAACGGTCTGTCTTCTTTGTTATCCCCCTTTTATCCAGCCTGTGGCAACCGGGTGAGGCACAAACTGGGCCTTGGCAGGGCAGGCAAGCGGGATCCCTAACGCAAAGGCAGGTATGATGGAAAAACAAACTGGTCTCATCTGGGTCGCCCGGTTAATCGTCGGATTGGTGTGGTTGATGGGGAGAAGCAATCGGTGAACTTCGGTCGAGTGCTGACGGCCATGGTTACCCCCTTTACCGATGAGGGGGAGCTTAACTACGATGAGGCCGCTCGTTTGGCCGATTACTTGGCAACCCACGGCAGTGACGGCTTGGTGGTCTGTGGCACCACAGGCGAATCTCCCACCCTAACCTGGCAAGAGGAGTATGAGCTGTTCCGCGTGGTGCGAGATGCCGTAGCCGGTCGGGCTAAGGTGATCGCCGGGACGGGATCCAACTCCACCCGTGAGGCCATTGAAGCCACAAAAAAGGCCGCTCAACTCGGTTTGGATGGCTCTCTGCAGGTGGTGCCCTACTACAACAAGCCTACCCAGGCCGGCCTTTATGAGCACTTCAAGGCCATCGCCCAAGCCAGTGACCTGCCCATCTTGATCTACAACATTCCCAGTCGGACAGGGGCCAGTTTACAGCCGGAGACTGTAGCCCAATTAGCAGAATTGGAAACGGTTGTCGCCATCAAAGAAGCCAGTGGTATGATGGATGTAGCTTCGGAAATTCGGCGACTCACTCCCTCGCGTTTCGCCATCTATTCAGGGGATGACTCTCTGACGTTGCCACTCCTATCTTTGGGAGGCAGCGGTGTGGTCAGTGTAGCCAGCCACCTAGTTGGGTTGCAGTTGCAGGAGTTGATCCAGAGCTACATCAGAGGGCAACACGATCAAGCTTTGGCCCACCACCTGCGTTTGTTTCCGTTGTTCAAGGTTTTGTTCATCGAGACCAACCCGGTTCCGATCAAGGCAGCATTGGAGATGCAGGGCTGGCAAGTGGGTCGAGCTCGTCTTCCCCTAGCGCCTCTGCAACCCAGTTCTCTGCAGGTTTTGCGACAGGTGCTTGAAGAGATGGGCCTACTGGCTGAATCGAAGGGATCCGAACAAATGGCGACGAAAGTTTCATGATTGCATTTTTAGGCTTTGCTTCTGCCATGACCACGGTTTTCAGGGGTTTGCAAGGGGCTCTTTTGTGGCGTTTGACCTGTGGGTAGGTAGCTTTTTCCTTGAAAAGCTCTTCCCCGGCCTGGGAAATGGATGAGTTGCGGCTTTCGCCCACAACTTTGTCGGAGATAGCCTGCGCCTATTTCTGTTTTTGTTTTTTTACTGTTGAGGATCTAAACCCATATGCCAACACCACGTTCTTCAGTTGCTTCTCGTTCTGTGATCCCACAATCCACCTCTTCCGTTCAGATGATTCCGCTGGGCGGCGAACGGGAGATCGGCAAAAACACATGGGCCTTCCGCTACGAGGACGACATTATCCTCTTGGATGCCGGTTTGGCTTTTCCCGATGAGAGCATGCACGGCATTAACATCGTGCTGCCGGACATGACCTACATCAAGCAAAATCGGGACAAAGTGCGGGGGATGGTGGTTACCCACGGCCATGAAGATCACATCGGCGGGATCCCGTATCACCTGCGGGAATTTGATATTCCGGTCATCTACGGCCCCAGATTGGCGCTGGCGCTTCTGGAAGAGAAATTGCGGGCAGTGGGCCTGCTCAACCGCACAGAGCTGCGTCCTGTTGGCCCCCGTGAAATCGTTCCCTTGAGTAAGCACTTTTTTGCCGAATTCATTCGCAACACCCACTCTTTTGCCGATAGCTTTACGGTGGCTCTGCACACGCCTGTGGGCGTCATTATTCAGACCGGCGACTTTAAGATCGACCATACCCCCGTGGATGGGGAGTACTTCGACCTGCAGCGGTTGGCCGAACATGGGGAAAAGGGAGTGCTCTGCCTGATCAGCGACTCCACCAACGCTGAAGTGCCGGGGTTCACCCCCTCTGAAGCCTCTGTGGTGCCCGGTCTCACCAAGGCCATTGCGGGAGCCAAGGGACGGGTGATCATCACCACCTTTGCTTCTTCGGTACATCGTCTCAACTTGGTGCTGCAGATTGCCGAACAGCAAGGTCGGGTGGTGTCTCTGCTGGGCCGCTCCATGCTAAACGTGGTGGCTCATGCGCGGCGCTTGGGCTACATCCGCTGCAAGGACGAGACGCTGCAGCCAATGCATGTGATCAACAGCCTGCCGGATGACCAGGTGATCATCCTCACCACCGGATCCCAGGGAGAACCTCTAGCTGCTCTCACCCGCATTGCCAACGGTGATCACTCGCAGTTGCAAATCAAGCCAGGAGACACGGTGGTGTGGTCGGCCAACCCGATCCCTGGCAACACGATCGCAGTCTCGCGGGTCATTGACAAGCTAATGGAGCTGGGAGCCAATGTCATTTACGGCAAAGACAAGGGCCTGCACGTTTCCGGCCACGGCTGCCAGGAAGACCAGAAGCTGATGATTGCCCTCACCCGCCCCAAGTTCTTCGTTCCCACTCACGGGGAATACCGCATGCTGGTCAAGCACGCCGAAACCGCCATGAGCATGGGGATCCCGCGGGAAAACATTGTAATCATCGACAATGGCGATGTGGTGGAGGTGAACCGGGAGCGCATTGCCATCACGGGCCGCGTCCCCTCTGGCCTGCAGATGATCGCCGCTTCCCACGATGGAGTGGTGATGGATGAGATGATGCAGGAGCGGCAGCAGATCGCCAAAGACGGTATGGTGACGGTGGTGATCAGCCTGGACGGCAGTGGCCAGTTGCTCTGCACCCCACAGGTGCAAACCTTTGGCTTGGCGGGGGAAGGGAACCAACTCAAGGGATCCGACCTGAAACCCCTTCTGGAGAACACCCTTCGGCAAGCGTGGCCCCAATTTGCTCGCTCGCTGGAGCGGGGCAGCCTGGACATCGACTGGGCCGGCCTCAAGGGCGAAGTGGAGCGGGTGGTGCGTCGTTTCTTGCGAGAACAATTGCCCGGCAGGCCCACGGTGGCGGTTTTTGTGCAATCCCCTGAAGAGGAGTCTGTGTCTTCCCTGAGTGTGGAAACCCAACCGGAGCCGGTAGCGGGTGCTCTGGGCCGGCGGCGGCGTTCCTCGGCAGCGGTAGCTGCTTCCTAAAACTGGCCCGTTCTCCGTGGCTGGATCGTCTAAGCGCCTTTGGGATCCCTTGCCGAGCGCAGGGATCCTTCCTATTGTGCCGGCTTGTATCCATCCGTGAGAAAACTGCGGAGGGCGGACTCTGCCGCCGCATCCCATTGCAGGGATCCCACCTCGCTAAAGGGAGGGCAGCGGGTTTGGGGAGGGATCGGTTGCCGAAGGGCGCTCAAGAAGGCATCGGCCAAATCGGCGTAGCCCCGGTCGTTGGGGTGAAAGCCGTCGGCCAGCGGGCCGGGAAAGAAGGACTCGCGTCGGTAGGAGCGGGGATCGCAGAGCAAGTCCACCACTGGGATCCCCTGTTGGCTTAAGGGGTTGATGGCCCGTTGCGTGAGGCCGACCGAGATCAGGGAGAGCAGTTGGCGCACGCTGCTGGGTTGCTGCTGACCCAGAGGAATCAGGGCGAAGTTGGGCAGGTTGGCCACCGCCAGGCGAGCTTGAGGGGCACGGGCACGCACCGCTTGCAGCAGGGTTTGGTAATCGGCGGCGAATTGTCGGATCTGCTGATCGACGAAGGGCAAGGGATCCTCACCTTGGAGAGCCCGTTGAGCCGCCGCCAGAGCGATGGCGTTGGTATCGTTTCCGCCCACCCAAATGGTGATCAGGGTGGCATCGGGGGGAAGGCGCGGCACTTGATCCTGCAGCAAATTGGCCGGGATCCCCTGCCTCAGGGCTTGCATGGCGGGGCTGAGCACCGCTCCCGAACGGCCCAGGTTGATAAGCTCCACTGGGCCGGGCAGCAAGCGAGCCAGGCGGGGCACATAGGCCGTTCCATTGGGGCAGTCCAGGGGCTCTGAGCGCTGGGGTCGAGTGCCGGCGGCGTTGGCTGGGCCATCACAGGAAATGGAGGCGTTGTAGCCAACGGCATCGCTGGCTCCCAGGGCAACGTAGCGGGTGAGGGTGGGTGGGCTGGGCACAACAGGGGATCCAGAACTGGCAGAGCAGCCGGTTAGCCCCAAACTGAGTATCAAAATCAGCAGGGAGAGGAGGAACACTCAGCTGTCTTGTTGTCTTGGAGTCGAGTTTTCTGGGGTTCGGGTGCTGGCATCCTTTGCAGAGAGAGGCATGGGAAAGCGGGCATAGATAGGGCGAGGCGGGAAGCACCCCCAGACAGGCTAGCCAAGGATCCCAAAATCGGCGAGGTATGGTGGGAGTATGCCGCTACGGTTTTGCAAGTCCCGCACCTACCACGATCCCCTGCATGGCGCCATCAGCCTGAATGGAGGGGACGCGGTTGAGGCTCTGCTCATTCGCCTGATCGATACACCGGCCTTTCAGCGGCTGCGCCGCATTCGCCAGTTGGACACGGCCTTTTTTACCTTCCACGGGGCAGAGGGATCCCGCTTTACCCATTCGGTGGGAGTGTTGCAGGTAACGCGGCGGCTGTTCGACAAATTGGCCCATCGCCACCCGGAGCTGCGTCCCTATCGGGCGGTAACCTTGGCCTCGGCTCTGCTGCACGACATTGGCCATGCCCCTTTTAGCCATGCCGGGGAAGAGATCTTCGGCTGCCGGCACGAGGTTTGGACGGCCCGCATTCTCCGGGAGGATCCCCAGGTGAGGACGCTGCTGGCGGAGTTTGATTCCCAACTGCCGGCCCAGATGCATCAAGTGCTGCAGAAGCAGTTTCCCCTGCCGCTGGTGGGGCAACTCATCTCCAGCCAACTGGACTGCGACCGCTTCGATTACCTGATGCGGGATAGCCTGCTCACGGGTGCCCAATACGGCCACCTGGACTTGGATCGCATCCTAACGGTGCTGGATTATGACCCGGAGACGGGATCCCTGTCCATCCCCGCCCGCAAAGGCCTGGGGGCCATCGAGCACTACCTGGTGGTGCGCTATTTCATGTACACCCAGGTGTACCAGCACCCCAAGAGCCTCTGTGCCCGTTTTATCTTGGAGCGGCTATTCAGGCGGGCAGAGGCGCTCCTGCAAAGGGGGGAGATTGAGCTGGATCCCATCCTCAGCGCTTGGTGCTGGGCCTCGCTGGCGGCTCAAAAAGGGGATCCCTTCGAGTTGCCGCTCCCCCTCTACTTGGCTGCCGACGATATCATCTTCAGCTACCCCATGCGCCTCTGGGCCATGTCGGGGAAGGATCCCATCTTGGCGGATCTGTCGCGGCGCTACTTGGAGCGGGATTTGTTCAAGGCCCGCAACATTACCCAGTTGTCTGAGGAACAACGCCAAACCCTGGTGGCCGCCGTGCAGGCCAAAATGCTGCAGGACGGGCTGGATCCTGAAAGTTACTTGGGCATCCGCTCTGCCCATGTCCAGGGCTATAGCTTTTATGACCAAGGGATCCAGCTCAAAACCGAGCGTGGCTATGAAGAAATTGCCCATCTTTCCCCTTTGGTGCGTGCCTTGGTGGAAACCCAGCGCCAGGTCTGGCTAATCTTTCCCCGGCCCTATGGCGATATCGTAGAGGGGGTTTTGTCTGCCTAGAAAATCATTGGGCCATCCCAGAGCTAGAGCATTAGAGGTGGGAATCTGTTCCTGAGCACATCTAAACTGAGCACATCTAAACAACGAGGGAAGCAGGAGTGGGGATCCGAGAAATCCTAACGGGGGTATTGTCCTTAACAGCTTTGGCGATTGCCCTAGTGGCCCTGCAACTGAGGCGAGCGTTGCGGGCTTCCCCCTGGCTGAGGGATCCCCCGGCGGAACAGGCAGGGGAAATCGCGGCCGGGATGGAGCGGCTGGCGGTGATCGTGCCCGCCTACAACGAGGCCGAGAACGTGGTGGGCTGCCTGAGCAGCATTCTGGACAGCACCTCTGCCCCTTTACAGGTGTGGTTGGTGGACGATGAATCCACGGATGCCACCTGGGAGCTGGCCCAAGCCCTGGCTGCCGAACGGCAAGATCCGCGCCTACACCTGCTCAAGGGGGATCCCCGTCCCAAAGGCCAAAGGTGGGTGGGCAAAAACTGGGCCTGTGCCCAAGCCGTCGCCCGCGTAGAAGCCGACTACTTGCTGTTTCTGGATTGCGACGTGCGGCTGGGATCCGGTGCCATTGAAGCGGCCTTAGGACATTTGCTGGCAAGCGGCAGCGGCTTGGTGAGTGTAGGGCCGCAATTGGTGTGCGGTTGCCTGGCGGAGTGGCTGGTGCAACCCATCATGATGACCATCCTGGCGGTGGGTTACAACTTTGCCGCCGTGAACGATCCCGACAACCCCAAAGCCTTTGCCTTTGGTCCCTTCCTGCTGTTTCGCCGCTCTGCCTACGAGCAAGTTGGCGGGCATGCCGGAGTGGCCGATGTGGTGATCGAGGATGTGGCCCTGGGGCAACGGATCAAAGCCCAGGGGTTGGGCCTGCAAATTTGCCTGGGAGGGCCGCGGGTGCGCAGCCGCATGTATGCCAACGGGGCTGCCCTTTGGGAAGGGTGGACCAAAAACTGGTTCCTGGGCCTGGAGCGCAACTGGGCCTTGGCCGTGTTGGCGATGGTCACGGTTTTGGGGATTTGCAGCTTGCCTTGGTTGGGGGTGATCCTGGCTGTGGTCACGGGATCCCTGGAGGTGCTGTTGGCCAGCTTGGCAGGGATCCTGGCCCAATTGGCCATCCGGCTCTTGCTCCGGCATTGGGCGCATCTGCCCCTGCGCTACTGGTGGCTAACGGCAGTGGGGGGTTGGGCGACAGCGGCCATCATCTTGGCTTCGGCCATCCGCACCACCACCGGCCGCAACTGGACTTGGCGGGGCCGTTCTCTCGCCGTCCACAGTGTGCCAACACCCTAGAAACGGGGCAAGAACATGGTCTAATGGGGGATGTTCGGGAGACAGGCAAGCTGGGTTTAGAAACGGTGGAATAACACACTATGCAGGCTCTGGTCATCGGATCGGGGGGACGAGAACACGCCCTGGCCTGGAAGCTGTTGCAGTCTCCCCAGGTTACTCGGGTCTACTGTGCCCCCGGCAACGGCGGCATGCAGCAGATGCCCCGCTGTCAATCCGTGGCTTTGGCGGCCACCGACATTGAAGGCCTGGTGCGGTTTGCCACCGTACAAGGGATCCGCCTGACGGTGGTAGGGCCAGAGCTGCCCTTGGTGCAGGGGATCGTGGACGCCTTCCAGGCAGCAGGGTTGCCCATTTTCGGGCCTAGCCGCGCCGCTGCCCAACTGGAAGGAAGCAAACTCTGGGCTAAGCAATTGATGCAAGAGGCGGGGATCCCGACTGCTCGCGCTACCGGCTTTGCTGAGCTATCTGCCGCTGTGGCCTATCTCGACTCCCAGAGTTTCCCAGTGGTCATCAAAAAAGACGGACTGGCTGCCGGCAAGGGGGTAACCGTTGCCCAAAACCGGGAAGAAGCCGTGCAAGCCCTGGAAGCAGCCCTGGCCAAGCCGGGCGATCAGGTGCTGATCGAGGAGTTTATCCCCGGCCAGGAGGTGTCGGTTTTGGCTCTAACCGATGGCCAGATCTGTGTGCCGCTGCCACCTGCCCAGGACTACAAGCGCCTTGGCGAGGGCGATACCGGCCCCAACACCGGCGGCATGGGAGCTCATGCCCCTGCGGATCACCTGGTCACTCCAGAACTGTTGGCCCGCATCCAAACCCAGATCCTGGATCCCACCCTGGAGGCTTTGCAACGGCGGGGCATCCGCTACCAGGGGGTGATCTATGCCGGTTTGATGATCACGCCCAGTGGGGATCCCTACGTGTTGGAGTACAACTGCCGCTTTGGGGATCCCGAAGCTCAGGTCATCCTGCCCTTGCTGGAAAACCCTTTGGACGAGGTGCTGCTGGCCTGTATAGAAGGACGGCTGGCCCAAATCCAGCTCAAATGGAAACCCGGCTATGCCGCCTGCGTGGTGATGGCAGCCCCAGGCTATCCCGATGCCTACGAGCGAGGGATCCCCATCTCCGGCTTGGATGCAGCTGCCACCACGGGGGCGTTGGTGTTTCATGCGGGTACCCGCCAGGCAGGCAAGCAGCTCCTGAGCGATGGCGGGCGCGTTCTCTGTCTTACCGGCCAAGGGGCAACCCTATCCGAGGCCCTGCGCCAAGCCTACGCAGCTGTGGAGCAAGTGCAGTTTCCCAAGGCCTACTATCGTTCTGACATCGGCAGCCACGCCCTGGGGCCTGCCGTCCGCCGAGGAGTGATCCCTACCCCATAAAGCCATCCCTTGCCCTCTCAGCTGCAGCCGGATGGAAGAAGCCCCAGAGGGGTCGCTCCTCCAGGGCCCATAAAGCAGCTTTGAAAAAAGCTTTGATGCTTAGACGATAGCGCTTTCGGTAACAAGACGGCAACAGTGATATCAAAAGCTCAACTTTACTTTAGATTCCTTAACAATAGCCCTCTGCTTTGACTAGGCACGGATATTGCTGAGCTGAGTCTCTCCCCTCTCGAGGGGGATCCCCCATTAGCCCACTTGAACTGTTGCGGACCCGGATCCCCTAGAGCAGGCATTTCCTCTCCCAGGGTGGAAGAGGGGTTGGGGGTGGTCGTCTGGGGCAGCGCATGGCAGAGGAGACTATCTCTCTCAAATAGATTCAGGCCAAACTCTCGCAGAGCGGGCAAGAAATTTTTGTTTTCGTGATGGGATCGGCTCAACTTCAGCAAGGCAAATCTCTGGATATCGTGCAAGTTTCTCCAGAAATCGAGGGCAAGCCGGATCCCCAGGTCTTGAGCTTTTTGTTGGACAGCCATTGGGATCTGGTGCGGATTTTGCCATTCAGGCTGGGGGTCAATGGGAATCTCTTGCGCCTCTTCGTGGCAGATGGAGCGAACCAAATGGCGCAGATGGTTGCGGAGTTCTTCTAGATCCTGTGGAGATTCAGAGGGCCAATCAACACACTTCCGCCGCTCTTCTAAGGAAAACTTGGCCCATTGATGAAGCTTGAGCTTGATCCCGCACAAATCCAGCTTCAGGCGTAAGCTCATGGGAATGCATCGCAGAGAGTCGGCAAAATCTTGCTCAAACTGAAACAGAGCCATGGAAATCTCCGTTAGGATACCTGAGAGGATTACTTGATGGTGGATCGGCTTTCTCAAGAGCAACGGCGCAGGCTTTTAATTCCGGCTGTCCGGAATCAGGGCAACTGATGTCATGGGTGAGGGCATTACACTCAGCTTGTTCTGCCCAGAGGGATCCCCAGTGCATGGGTACAAATAGCGTACCGGGAGCAATGTTGGCAGTTATCTTGGCCGGGAAATAGGCCCGTCCGCGGGCAGAACGCACTTGAACCCAATCTCCATCTTGGAGGCCCAGTTTTTCCGCATCGCGAGGATGGATTTCAATAAAGGGTTGGGGGTGCATTTGCTTGATTTTTTCAATCCTGCCGGTGCGGGTTTGGGTGTGCCAATGGCCGTAAAGCCTGCCCGTGGTTAATACGTAGGGAAACTGGGGATCCGGCGGCTCTGCTAGGCCACGGGAATGGTGGGGGATAAAGCGGGCGCGGCCATTGGGGGTCGGGAAACGCCAATCTGTGTAGAGGCGAGTGGACTTAGGGGCCGAGGTTCTTTCTTTGGGATAAGGCCATTGCTGAGGGCCTTGTTCTGCCAAAAGGGCATGGCTGAGGCCGGAGTGATCGCAGAGGCGATTTGCGGTAAGGGCGGCAAATTCTGCATAAACCTCTGCCGCGGTTTGGAAGGAAAATTGCGCTTCAAAGCCCAACCTGCGCCCCACTTCAGCAAAGATCTCCCAATCGGGTCGGGCTTCGCCAGGGGGGTCTCGAAAGGCTTGACAAAGGGTAACCCTGCGCTCGGAGTTGGTCATCACCCCGGTTTTCTCGCTCCACTGGCAGGCGGGCAAAAGCAAATGGGCATATTCTGCCGTTTCTGTAGGGTAATAAGCCTCTTGGTAAACGGTAAAGGGAGACTTTTTCAGGGCTTTTTTGACCCGTTCCAGATCCGGAAAGCTCACCAAAGGATTGGTGGCCACAATCCAAAAGAACTGCAGGGATCCCGTCTCCAGAGCGGCAATCATCTCGGTAGCCCTCAGCCCTGGGCAGGGAGAGAGGGAACCGCCGGGCAAGCCCCAAGCCTGCTCCACCTCTGCCCGATGCTGGGGATGGCTCACCAGCCGATATCCCGGCAGCAGATGGGATAACCCCCCTGCCTCTCGACCGCCCATGGCATTGGGCTGGCCGGTCAAGGAAAAGGGGCCCGTCCCCGGTCGGCCAATTTGCCCGGTCAGGAGATGCAGGTTGATTAAGCTGGTGATCTTGGCGGTGCCCTCGCTGGACTGGTTTAGGCCCATCGACCAAAGGGAGAGAACTCTCTGGGATCCCTGCCAGAGCTTGGCTGCTTCGATCAAATCCTCGGTGGCAATTCCACAGCGCTGGGCCACAATCTGCGGCTCATAATCGGCCAGCAAAGCTGCATATTCGGCAAAACCTTGGGTGCAGCCCTCGATAAAATCGGTAGCCATTGATCCCCACTTCAACAGCAAATGGGCAATCCCATTGAAAAGATCGATATCCGTACCGGGGCGAATTTTTAAGTGGAGATCGGCAGCTTCTGCTGTCTGAGTGCGCCGGGGATCCACGACCACCATTTTGAGGGGGGATCCGGGCTTGTGCCGCTTCTTCAGGCGATTAAAAAGAATGGGGTGGCACTCGGCGGTGTTGGTGCCCACCAGAAAAGCCAGATTGCAGAGATCGAGATCCTCGTAGCAGCAGGGGGGGCCATCGGATCCCAGGGATTGGGTGTAGGCCGAGACGGCTGAGGACATGCACAGGCGCGAGTTGGTGTCAAAATTATTGGTGCCCAGGCAGCCCTTAATGAGCTTTTGAGCAACGTAATAGTCTTCAGTGAGCAACTGCCCCGATCCATACATGGCTATGGAGTGGGGGTTGTCTTTGAGGCGGCGCAGCCGAGAAACCATCTCCTCAAAAGCCTGATCCCAAGAAATGCGGCGAAAGGGCTGATCCAAGCTCTCCCGAAACAGGGGAGAGAGCAGCCGATCTCGACCAACTGCCTCCAGAACCGTAGCCCCCTTTACACAGACCATCCCCAAGCTGGAAGGATGCTCCCGGTCGCCTCTCATTTTCCAGTCACCTGAGGCTGTCGAAATCGCCTCCAATCCACATCCCACACCGCAATAGGGACATAGGGTTTTGATGACAGCTTTTTCCGACTCCATCGCGGTCACCATGAGTTGGGATCCCTATTAAACGCCCAATTCTCTCGCATTTTGGATCCCTTAGCTGAGAAGAGCGGCAACTTGGATCTCCAAGCCAGGTAATACAACCTAGCTCTTGTCAGTGTCCTGTTCAGCTAGCCAAAGATGGCCATCTTGAGTTTGGATAAAAACGTATTTGCTTCTGGGAAAAATCAGCCAGACTTCCAGTACATCGGAGCTGAGATACTCTTGGGCTTTTAGGAAAATATCTTCTCCACAGTCGGTTGGAGAGAAGATCTCCTCAACCAGAGGATAGCTCTGCAGCAGCGTGGCAATATCCTCTCCAAATTGCTGGATTAAATCTGGAGATGAGTAGGCAGCATCAGGTCTTCTGACTCTGCCTTTGGTTTGGCCGGGAGCCTTCACCAAAACCATACCCCCCAATGGCTGACATTCAACATAACCGAGCCAACGGAAGAGAAGTCGGGTTTGGATCTTTGCATGCCCTAAGGTTTGCCCCACTTTCTCCACAATGTAGCCATCTACCCATTTGGTTTGGGCAACTGGATTGGCCAGATAGTCGGCAAGGGTTTTGGGCAGGGTAGAGACCCGCTTCTCCATTGGGAGATCGGTTGGAGCTACCTGAACCGGAGCAGCGGCCATCAACTTCCCTCCCCAAGCGTTTTGATTCCTAGCTTAATCCTCCCTATGGGCAAAGCGACGATAGAGGAAGTCAAGGGCGCGGTTACGCAATTCGTAGAACTCAGGCATTTCCATAATGCGGGAGCGGATGCGCGGTCGCTCAAAGGGAATGGTCAAGATCTCACCAATATGGGCAGCGGGGCCGTTGGTCATCATCACCACACGGTCTGACAAGTAGAGAGCCTCGTCGATGTCGTGGGTAATCATCAAAACTGTGCAGCGGTGATCCCGCCAAATGGCCAGCAGCTCATCTTGTAGATCTTCCTTGGTAATGGCATCCAAGGCCCCAAAAGGCTCATCCAAGAGCAAAACTTGCGGACGAACGGCAAGAGCACGGGCAATGGCTACCCTTTGCTTCATGCCTCCAGAAAGCTGCTTGGGCCGCTTGTGGGCTGCTTCCGCCAAACCTACCAATTCCAGATGTTCTTGAACAATTTCCCTTTTTTCCCACCGGGGTTTGGTTGGGTACACCTGATCCACCACCAGATAGACATTTTCAAAAGCCGTCAGCCAGGGCAAAAGGGAATAATGTTGAAACACCATCATCCGATCTGGCCCTGGGGAGGTGATGGGCTGGCCCTTGAGGGTAATGGATCCCGAAGTGGGAGTCGAAAAACCCGCCACCATGTTGATCAAGGTGGATTTGCCACAACCCGAGTGGCCGATAATGCAAACAAACTCACCGGCGGCCACTTCCAGATTGATATTTTCCAGCGCAACGAAGGGCCCTGCTGAGGTGAAGTAGGTCTTGCCCACATTCTGAAGACAAAGAAGGGGCAGTCCTGCAACCGGAGAAGCAGAAGATAGCGGTGAGGAGAACGTGCGGGAGCTGGTCATCATGGTGTTTTCCAATCGAGAGTTTAAGGTAACAAAAGCTAAACTTCGCTGAGCTGGTACTCCTGCAGCTTCAGATCCTGCCGGATGGCCACCGACTCCAGGTAAGCAACGGGATCCTCTCCGTCAAAGCGGGATCCATCGGCAAAGAGCAAAGCTCCGCGGTCATGGGCCCGATCCGGCAGGCCCAGTTCTCTGGCGGCTAGGGCGTAGGTTTCGCTGTCCAGAACTTGGTCGAGAACCGAAACCCAATTGCGGGGAAAAGCGCAGAGTCCCCAGCGAGCCATTTGCGTCAAGATCCAGAGGTGTTCCAATCTTTCCGGACAGGTGTTGCGCCCGTTGGCAAACTGGTGAAAACCGGTGAGGGCTTGGGATTCATCGGCAATTCCCCGCTGCAGAATACCCGTCCACCCCGGCTGCAGATCCTCCAGGGCCACGCCCACATACTGGGGCTGAGCCAGCCACTCCAAGATCTCAGAACGGTGCTGCGGCTGATCGCAGTAGTGACAAGCCTCCAGTAGTGCTTTGACCAGAGCCACGTGGGTGCGGGGGTAGCTTTGGGCCCAGTCCTGGCGCACCGTCAGCACCTTTTCGATGTGGCTGGGTAAGATTTCAGGGGTGGTGGCGACGATAACCCCCACCTGTTCCCGCACGGCGCGGGAGTTCCAGGGCTCGCCCACGCAGTAGCCATCGATGTTGCCGGCCTTGAGGTGGGCCACCATCTGCGGCGGCGGGATCACCGTCAACGTAACGTCCCGATCCGGATCCACCCCCCCACCGGCCAGCCAGTGCCGCAACAGGAAGTTTTGCATGGAAGCCGGATGAACCACTCCCAGGGTGTGGACTGTGTCGGGGGTGTGGTTGAGGTATTGGCGAAAATCCGCCAGGCTTTGAACGCCTCGCTCCAAAAGTCTGCGCCCAAAGGTAATGGCGTTGCCGCCGCGGGAGAGGGTTAGCGCGGTAATCAAAGGCACCGGAACTCCCCCCACTCCCAAGGTGGAAGCCAACGGGATCCCGGCCACCACCATGGCCGCATCCAGCCGACCGGAGCGGATCCCTTCCCAGATGGTCTTCCAGCCTGGCTCCCGCACCAGGGTGACCTGCTCCAGGCCATGCTTTTGAAACAGGCCTTTTTCCTGCGCCACCACCAGCGGGGCGCAGTCGTTGAGGGGCACAAAGCCAACCTCCAAATTGACCTTCTCCAGGCCGTGTTTGGCAATGGCCACGCGAACAGGCGTTTTTTGGCGAGCCCGCTTTTGCTGGTTGAGAAAGTAGATCATCTCTCCCCGCAGGCTGTAGTAGTCGGGGTGACGCACCACTTCCAAACGATGGCGGGGTCGAGGAAAAGGGATCCGCAAAATCTGGCCAATGCGGGCCTCCGGGCCATTGGTCATCATTACCACCCGATCCGAAAGCAGCAGCGCCTCATCCACATCGTGGGTAACCATGACACAGGTGAGCTGCTCCGCCTGGGCAATCTCCATCAGTTGCTCCTGCAGGTTGCCGCGCGTCAAGGCATCCAGAGCGCCAAAGGGCTCATCCAACAGCAGCACCCGCGGACGGATGGCCAAAGCCCGGGCAATGGCTACCCGCTGTTTCATCCCTCCTGACAGATGGGCCGGTCGCTTGTCGGCTGCCCCCTGCAACCCCACCTGGCGGATGTGCTCTTCCACAATCCGGCTTCGCTCTGCTTTGGGAAGGGATCCCAGCACCTCGTCCACAGCCAGGGCAACGTTCTCCCGCACGGTCAGCCAGGGCAGCAGGGAATAGTTCTGAAACACCACCATGCGATCTGGGCCGGGATCCGTAACCTGTCGGCCCTCCAGGAGAATGCCCCCTCGGGAAGGCTTTTCCAGGCCGGCGATGATGTTGAGCAGGGTCGATTTGCCACAGCCGGAGTGGCCGATCAACGAGACAAATTCCCCTTTTTGGATCTCCAGGTGGATGTCTTTCAGGACAGGGTAGATCTCTCCGTTGTCGAGGAGAAATTCCTTGTCGACATGATCCACTTCAATGTAAGGCTGGGTCTTCATGATTCCCCTGAGATGATTTCTGAGAGCATGGAGAAATTGTCAGCAACCAATCTAAAACTCGGCCAAGCTCATTTAGCGATCCTCAGCCACCACCAGCGAGCCAATCCAAGCCGTGATGCGATCCAGCAGAAGACCCACCATCCCGACATAGATCAAAGCCAGAATGATTTCGCTGATGCGGGAGCTATTCCAGGCATCCCAGATGAAAAATCCAATGCCCACACCGCCAATCAACATTTCCGCTGCCACAATGGCCAGCCAAGACAAGCCCACCCCAATGCGCAAGCCGGTAAAAATGTAGGGTACAGTTGCCGGGAAAACGATTTTGAAAAAGTACTTCCAGCCGGACATGCGCACAATTCTGGCCACGTTGCGGTAGTCCTGTGGGATCTGCTGTACGCCGACAACGGTGTTGATCAAAATGGGCCAGAGGGCCGTAATGAAGATTACGAAAATGGCGGAAGGGTTGGCATCTCGAAAGGCAGCCAAAGAAATCGGCAGCCAGGCCAAAGGCGGCACCGTGCGCAGCACCTGAAAAATGGGATCCAAAGCCTCGTACAGCCAGCGATTGACCCCGATGATCATGCCGCCCACAACCCCCACCAAGCCGGCCAGGGCAAACCCAATGAACACCCGCCGCAAGCTGGCCCAAATTTGCCAGAACAGCCCTTTGGCATTGCCGCCATAGTCAAAAAAGGGATCTTTAATGAGGGGATCCCAGGTGTCCTGCCAAACCTGGAGAGGGGTGGGCAAGTTGGCTCCGGGGCGGCTGTAAATGATTTGCCAGAGAATCAGGACGAGCAAAATGGCCGTAGCGGGCAACAGAATGCGACGCAGCGCTTTGTGGATTTGGACTCTTTGCCGCCAAGCAGAAGAAGGTGCAGAACTGGCGGGGGAACCGATTCCGGTACTGGACTGAAGAACAGAACCTTGGCCGGTTTTCAGCAGCCAGTGGCCTAGGCCAACCAGTAGGGGAAGCAGGATCCGAAAGAGGTGGTAGCCCAACTGTAGGGCAGAGTGGAAAATCCTCATGGCTTGCTGGGAGTAAGGTTGAAGTCAACTTAAGAGGATCCCAAGAGAGAAGGGGTTTCAGTTGAACACTCTTTGTGGGGATTCGGGGATCCCTTCTCTCCTGGACAGAGGGTTTGCAGCTAACTTGCTGGGGAAAGTTGGGAAATTAGGCCAGCTTCTTAATCGCCAATTTCTCCAGGTAGGCGGCAGGATTTTCGGGATCGAACTGCACCCCGTCGAAGAAGGTTTCCACTCCTCGAGAGGTGCTGGGGGGAATGGCTGCCCCCTGACCAATGGCTTTGGCAGCTTCTCGCCAGAGTTCTTCCCGATTCACCCGCTCCACCAAGGCTTTGGTATCGGTGTCGGCAGGCAGATAGCCCCAGCGGATGTTTTCGGTCAAGAACCAGAGATCGTGGCTCTTGAAGGGGTAGGAAGCGTAGTTCTGCCAGAACTTCATCAGGTGGGGGCTGTTTTCAACGACCTTGCCGGTGCCGTAGTCAAAAGTGCCCCGAGAACGGCCCAAGATATCGGGCACAGGCACCCCCAGCCAGCGGCGGTCGCCGATGATGCGACACATCTCCTCTTTGTTTTCCATCTGGTCGCACCAGATCTGGGCTTCTAGCACCGCTTTCAACAGGGCAAGGGTGGCTTTCGGGTGCGCATCCACCCAGTCGGCCCGCAGGGCAAAGGCCTTTTCCGGGTGGCCGTTCCACAGCTCGCCGGTGGTGAGGGCACTATACCCCTCTTTTTGGTTCACCAGCTGGGCATTCCAAGGCTCGCCCACACAGAAGGCTTCCATGGTTCTGGATTTCATATTGGCCACCATCTGCGGCGGCGGCACCACAATGATGGAGACGTCGCTAGTGGGATCGATCCCGCCTGCGGCCAGCCAGTAGCGCATCCATAGGTCGTGGGTACCGCCGGGGAAGGTCATCGCACATTTGGGATCCCCGCCGGCAGCTCGGACCTCGGCAAACTTGGCCTTGAGGGGGGAACTATCCAGGCCGATTTGCAAATCCCGATATTGGTTGGAAATGCTGATGCCCTGACCGTCCAGATTGAGACGGGCCAAAATGTACATAGGCACCGGCTTGCCATCGGTAACTTTGCCGGTGGTGATGAGGTAGGGCATGGGGGTGAGGATGTGTGCCCCATCGATGCCGCCGGCGGCGGATCCCAGCACCAAATTGTCGCGGGTGGTGCCCCAAGAGGCCTGCTTGACCACCTCCACGTCTTTCATGCCGTACTTGTCAAAGAACCCTTTTTCTTTGGCGATGATCAGGGGGGCCGCGTCGGTTAGAGCGATGAACCCCAGCTTGGCGCTGGTGGTTTCGGGAGTATCGGCCTGCGCCACCCAGTAGCCTTTGCCCAAGGATTGCGATTGGGCGCGCGGGATCCCAGCCGTGGCCGCCCCAGCCGTGAGAGCAGCCACCCCGGCCAAAAATTGCCGACGGGAGACGGGAGAGGAAGTGCTGAACAGCTTAGACATCGAAACCTCCAAGATTTACAACGACGAAGAAAGAAAAACTTTCAGGACGGCAACAGAACCGCTAGCGGGTTACCAAAACAGAAGCCTGGGCGGCGGACGGATGCTGACGCGGCTTGGCCCCAAAGTGTTCAATGAGCAGCTCCACCAAGACCGGCTTGAGGTCTTCGCAAGGGATCCCTTTGCGCACGCATTCGCCCAGCTTGGCGTCTTTGCCCACCTCTCCCCCCATGTAGATGTCCACGGCCTCCACCACCCTGCCGTCCTTGCGAGCAGTGGTGCCCATAAGGCCGATATCGGCTACTTGGGGTTGGCCGCAGGAGTTGGGGCAGCCCGTCCAGTGGATGCGCACCGTTTGGGGGATCTCCAGCTCCGCCTCCAGCTCCTCCATCAAGGCCACAGCCCGGTTTTTGGTCTCGATAAGGGCAAAGTTGCAGAACTGGTTGCCCGTGCAGGACACCAACCCCCGCTGCAAGGGCCCTGGGTTGGGGGAGAACTTCTTCAAGAGCGGCTCTTTGAGGAGCGGGGCCACTCGGGAGTCGGGCACATTGGGGATGAGCACGTTCTGCTCCACTGTCAGCCGCAGCTCCCCGGAGCCGTACACCTCCGCCAAGCGGGCCAGCTCCATCATCTCCAGGGCGTTGAGCCGCCCCACCGGCACATGCAGGCCGACAAAGTTGAGGCCCGGCTGCTTCTGGGCATGCACCCCCAGCAGATCCCGCTTGTGCCAGACCACCTCGTCTTTTTCCGCTGCCCTGGGCAGAGGGTGGCCTATCTGGCGCTCCACAGCCGCCCGGAACTTCTCTAGGCCCCACTCGTCAATGAGCCACATCAACCGCGCCTTTTGCCGGTTGGCCCGCAGGCCGTGATCCCGGTAGACCAGCAGCACCGCCTCGCACAGGGGAACTACATCGCGGGGATCCACCCAGACATCTAGGCCAATTGCCTCGGCGCAGCGGCGAGCAGAGAAAAAGCCGCCCACCAGGACGTTGAAGCCCAGGCGGCCATTTTTGAAGGCGGGCACAAAGGCCAGGTCGTTGATCTCGGCATGCACCGAGTTGTCGCGACAACCGCAGATGGCGATGTTGAACTTGCGCGGCAGGTTGCTGAAGGAAGGGTTGCCCTCGCCGTTGTTGGTGATCATGTCCTGCACCTTGCGAGTGAGGCCGCGCACGTCGATCAGCTCATCCGGGTCAATACCGGCCAGAGGGGATCCCGTGATGTTGCGCACGTTGTCCATGCCCGACTGGATGCTGGTCAGGCCTACCTCTTTCAGGTAGCCCAGGATCTGGGGCATTTCCTCGATGGGGATGCCCCGCAGTTGCAGGTTCTGCCGGGTGGTGATGTCGGCTACGCCCTGTTCTCCATAGGGGTGGATGATTGCGCCCAACATCCGCATTTGGCCGCTGGTTAGGATCCCATTGGGCAGGCGCAGCCGCAGCATGAACTGACCTGGGGTGCGCTTGCGAAAGAAGATCCCCAGCCACTTGAGGCGGTGATCCCGGTCGTCTTCAGGAATGTTCTCCCAACCCATCCGGGCAAACGCCTCCAGCTCGGCCTTGACCGCCAGCCCATCCTTTTCGCTTTTGAGGCGTTCAAATTGGTTCGCCATGATCGCTGCCGTGGGGTGAACACTGGCTACCCTAGCGATAACGAACCGTTAACTTTGGTATTGGCAGTTACACTTTGTAACAGGTTATGCAGTTTTGTCATTCTCGAATTGCGCTTTATGCATAAAGTCAAGCTTCCAGGAGCAGCAGACTCCTCTCTCCCCTTTGGGAAAGGGGCTGGGGGTGAGGAAAAGCTAGTTGAGAGGGTTGAAAGAGTTGAAAGGCTCCCTCTGCCAGAGCAGACGGGGCGGGATCCCCAGCCCTTCGGTGAGGGGTGCGGGCCGTTGGGAAGTTTGGGGATCGCAGTCGTAGAGAGCGGTGGTGTAGCGATAGCTGCGGGGGGGGCCACCGTTGAGGCGAATGCCGCTAATTTCAAAGGTGTAGTTGCGATTGGGCTGGATCGAACCCACGGAGTAGGTCAAAGTTTCCAGGCCAAAGGCGGGATCCCCCACGCGGAGATCTCCAACAGGCACCGGCTCACCGGTGAGGGCATCGGTGATGCGGACTTGGGCTTGGCTGAGATCAGCCTTGCCGCCACGGCTGGGCACCGAGAAAGACCAGCGGTAGGCAGACAGGGGCTGGCCGGAAAACCCTTCTAGGCGGTAGAGGTAGCCGTCTTTCTCCGGGAAGGCGATGAACTCTGGATCTGGCACCGACTCGTCAAAACCGAAGATCCAGTTGGCGTTGGCCTGGGTCACCCGTCCGGCCCGTGGGTCAAAGACAATGCCGTAAGCCCCTTGGGCGTACTGAGGATACAGGTTCCAACGGCGATGCCCCACATCCACAAAGTTTTCTCGACCTGGCTCGGCAAAATAGATGTCCACCTGCCGCGCCAACACCCGGCCTGGATCGGGGCCGTTCAGCTCTAGGATGGGCCCAACCGCCAGGTTGCTGAAGCGGGATCCCGCCTCCCCAGCAGGGGTAAAGCAGCGCCAAGAAGGGGGCGGCTGGTGGCTGAGAGTACCATTGGCTACCTGCATCAAGGCCGCTTGCTGGGCGGCTTCTAGGAACTGAGGATTGAGCTTCACCGGCGGTAACTGGTGCAACAGCCGTAGAAAATTCAGCCGATCCATCATCTTTTGGGCTGCTGCAGGCGTAAGGCGACCGGGGTTGCAGGTGGCAACCTGGGGCTGTTCGGCGTAAATAGGCCCCGTGAAGCTGCGGGTCTGGCGATCCAACCGGCACAGGAAGCTGGCAATCGGCACTTCCCCTGCCCGCGGTGGCTCCATCGAGGTAGGGGATCCTCCACAGGCCGCCAGCAGACAAAGACAAAAGATCCCCGCGATCCTCAAAGCCCAAAGCTGAACCAACTTGGGCAACCGCTGCAAGGGCATGCAAAAACCAGCCGAATTATGAGCCGGTGGGGGTGGGGGTGATGCTGGGGGGGCTGACGGTGCTGCTGCTGCTCTCGCCACAAGCAGGCAACAAGCCCAGACAGGCAAACAGGGCTAAGGCCGCCAAAAGCTGGTGGGTCACTTTGGGTTGCAACGTAGCCATGACAACAAACCTCCCAAATGCTGCTGGGTTTGACCCTGTTCTATCACCTGGCCAGGTGGGTTACAGCACCAAGATCCATGGCGACAAGGGTATAACTTAAGCCCAAGTCAAGGAACGCTCACCCAAGTCGGCTACATCCACCAGGACTGGGATCCAAGCCCACTTTTTCTCTCCACCCATAGTGGAGTACGGATCCCCACAACTGATACATTCACGCTGAACTCTCCTGAACATGGTTCAGGAAAGAAGCGATCGCATCCTGCCTATCTCTGTTCGCGTCAGCGGGACGGAGTCCAAACAGGAAGGCGGTATCCCGCAAAGCCCTGAGGAATACCCCCCGAGCGCTTTCCCCCTTCACTTCCCGGCAACCGTTGCGGTGGACTCAAGGATCAGGGGGAAACTTGGTCTACTATATCCCTCTCAATGACTTTTGCCAAACCGCCTAAAGCTCAGTAAATTCAGCAAAGTTCAGGGTTTTGGGGGTTAGAGGCATGCTCTTCTTGCGCTCAAGCGAAAGATTGCTGTGATCAATGATCAATGCTGCTTTTTGCCCGATTGATAAGGGATCCCCAAAAGCTTGTCAGGGGGTGATCTGGAACTCCAGGTTGTAGGTTTGGAGTAAGTTTATGGTTTCGTGATCGGTGATGTTGGTGTCGGCCAGCTCCAAGTTGTAGAAATCGATGAACTCTTCGTGGTCAAAATAGGGGCCGGCATGCCAGGTACCCATCTCCAGTTTGATAAAGCGATCCCCAGGCACCCGAAAGGCTTGAATCTGATCCACGTGCAGCTCATCGGCAGGGGGTGCAACACCAATAAACCACTCCTTGCCATTCAGGGATCCCAGGCACTGGGTGCAGCGGATGTGGTGGGTGATCTGAGTAAACTTGAGGCCGCGGCGAGGCAAGCGCATGATGTAAAAGCGGGGCTGCCCTTGATTCAAGAACAACTGAGCATCTTGACTGTCGAAGGGTTTGTGATCGGGAGTGGGGCAAATGACCTGTCCGTAGGGGGCAAAGTTTTCCGGTTCAGCGAGATGGGCCTTCAGTTGGCGCAATTGGCTGGTCACCCTGCTCTTCTCCTTTGCGTTTGACGAGCTGTCTTGTGTCTCACTGTTGCCCTACAACGTGAGCACGAGGGCGTGAAGACGCAAACAGCCCAGCGAACCCCATTCTATCGAGACTTGGCCAGGCAGCTTCCCTTCTGGGAAGGGATCCCTGAGCAAGCCCAAGCTGCTCAAGGTCGCAAGTACAATGGGAAAACTTCCCAGCCTCAGCAGAGCAAATGGCGATGCAGCGGGACTTACAAGAGCTGATCATCTCCCCAGCTCAAGTTGAAAGCCTCTCTCAAGTGCCGGTGGCTTGGTTGTATCGGCCTCAGCCTGCTCGTCGCTTTAAGGATCGCCTGCGCCAGTTCTCCGCTTTCTGGGATCTCCTACGCTTGCTGGTGACGCTGGACTTGTTCTTGCGTTTCTTGACCTTCTGGACAGGGGGATCCCTACTTACCCTGGTGGGGCGGATTTGGATCTCTGGCCTACAGGCCACTTGGGGCACTTGGCTGGTGGAATGGGGGATCCTGGCGGCTATTGCCGCCCTGGGCCAAGCCTATTGGATTTTCCGCAGCCGTCGCATGCCGCTGCTGTTGAACTTGCTGGGGGAAGTGGATCGCTACAACCGAATCATCCAGGCCATCCACGTCAACGACCAGTTGGTGGAAGCGGGCAACCCCGAGGTGAAGCTGGCCCAGAAGGCTGAGGTGATCGAAGCGCTGAAGCTGACCCGGGCCGATCTCATCCGCGCCTTGAAAACCGAACGGATCTTGCGGCAAAACGAAGACCTGATCGAGCAGCAGAGCGAGTTCTTCGGCGATAACTTGGCAGCTTTGACAGCTCTGCAGGTGAGCGAGCAGGCCAGCGAACAGGGTCGTATCCTGGAGACTGCTTTACAGATTGCTCTGCAGGTGCGCTCCCAAATCCGCCGTTTGCAGGAGCGAGAGGCTAACCAAGCCCCAAGCAGGGATCCAGACGAGATCGAGGGAGACGGGCAGGACACAGACGGCAACTCAGATGGGCAGTGAAACAGATGGTTATTTTTGTCGGCAGGCGGCGCTGTGGGTTCTAATCCTTGGGAGAAAGTTGAGGTTGATTGCACCGCGTTAGCAGGTCGGAGACCGAAATTGGAGTGACCCCATCTCCCTGATTGGTGCTAAATCCCCGCTCTGCACTATTCCGCACTGTCAAGATCGCCTGCCGGCGCTACACTGGGGCTTGTCTTGGATCCCTCTGTCATCCACACACCTCTAGATGAGCCTTTTGGCCCGCTCCCTCAGCTACGCCCAGAACCACAGCGACATGCTGTTTCAAGCTTTCGTCCAACACCTGCAACTGGTGGCGGTGCCTTTGGGAATGGGGCTGCTGTTGGGTTTGCCGCTGGGCTTTTTCAGCTCCCGCTCCCAGATGCTTTCCCTGGTGGTGATCAATGCGTTTAGCAGCCTGCGGGTGATCCCCAGTTTGGCCATTTTGTTTTTGGCCATCCCCTATTTCGGCCTCAGCTTCCGTTCGGCAGTTGTCGCGCTAACCCTCCTGGCTTTGCCCCCCATTCTGATCAGCACGGATGTGGCCTTCCGCAGCCTTGAGCCGGCCCTGCGGGAAGCTGCCCTGAGCATGGGCATGACTCCTGGCCAGGTACTGCGGCACGTGGAGATCCCTTTGGCCTTGCCGGTGATCTTGGCCGGTGTTAAAACGGCTACCATTGAGGTGATTGCCAGTGCTACTCTGGCAGCGTTTATCGGCGCAGGAGGGCTGGGTACTTTCATTACCCTAGGGTTTGCCCTCTACGACAACGCCATCTTGCTGGTGGGGGCGGTTCCAGTGGCCCTTCTGGCTATTGCGGCCGAGATCGGCCTTGGCACTCTGCAGCGGGCTTTGGAACCTCCCCAAGCCTGAGGTTCTGTGAGGGATCCCATGCTGTCTTCCCCTAGTTCTTCTGAAGTGCGATCCCGGTGGCCTTTCCGCTCCATTCCTTTGCGGGTGGCGTTGCTGCTGCCCCTAGTGCTCTCAGTAGCAGGGGGAGTGGGGGGAGTGGCCTATCTCTCCTGGCAGGGCGGGCGACACCTGGCGCTGCGCTTGACGGAGCAACTGAGGCGGGAAGTTACCGACCGCACCGAAGAGCATCTTGCCAGATATTTGCAAATTCCCCTTCAGATCAATGCCCTCAATCAAGGGGCAGTGAGGGGGGGGCTGCTGCCCGATTTGACAACCCCCAGCCCAGCCGATCTAGAGGTGCTGGAAGCTCACTTTGCCCGCCAGTTGCAGCCATTTCCTGAGCTCAGCTATGTCGGCTTTGTCTCGGCTCAAGGGGGGTTTGTGATTGCCCGCCGTCACGCCGATGGGTCGATCTGGACTTACCATACACTCGGCCTGTTGCCGGGATCCGTCCAGGGCTGCCAACGGGATCCAGAGACAGGGGATCCCACTGGCCTGAGGAGGCAGTTAGGCTTTGTGGATTTGAGGCGGTTGTTCTGGTTTCCCCAGCTCCTGCAGTCGGAAGGGATCCGCGACACTTGGGTGGTAACCCGATTTTTTGCGGAGCTTCCTGCCCAGGATCCAGAGCGGCTGATCCTGACGTCCCTATCCCTGACCGACTCGGGGGGGCGGGTTTACGGCAGCTTATTGGCTTCCCTGTCCATTCAGCAGCTTCAGGCTTTTCTGGAACGAGTACAAGGCAGCTCTGCTGTGGGGGTGAGCTTTCTGCTGGACGAAGAGGGGCAAGTGGTGGCCAGTACGGCGGGGCCTGCTCCCCATCCGCTGCTGGTGGCCGTGCAAGAGCAGGTGGGCTCCTGGGGGACGGCCTCTTCCCAAGATTCGCTGCGCCTCGTGGTTGGCGGGATCCCCTACTGGGTGGAGGTGGAGTCCCTCCAGAGTAAAGGGAGGCTGGGCTTTTATTTTGTGCATGGGATCCCAGAGGCAACCCTTCTGGCCGAAGTCCATCGGGGCGCCCAACAGGCTGCGCTGCTGGGGGGTGGGCTATTGCTGAGCATGCTGGGGACAGGGATCCTCCTCGGCGAAGCTCTCTCCCGTCCCCTGCGCCGCCTCACCCAAATCGCCGAGCAATTTATCCAAAGCGGCTTCCAGCCCTGGCCCCCTTTGGATCCCGGCCCCATCCAAGAGGTGCAGACCCTGGCCAAAGCTTGGCAGCAGGCGGCAGCAGCTCAGCAGGCGCTGCTGGATCGTCTGTGGCAGCAGCAGCAAGAATACCGCGCCGTGGTAGAGCAGCAGACAGAGCTCATTTGCCGCTTTCGGCCCGATACCTGCATCACCTTCGTCAATCCTGCCTACTTGCGCTTCTTCGGTCGGCGGGCAGAGGAGGTGGTGGGCCAACCTTGGCGGGATCGGCTGCCGGAAGAAGAGCGGGAGGAAGTGTTGCAAGCTTTTGCCGCCCTCACTCCCGAAAGTCCCTTTTACAGCAGCGAGCGGGAGTACCCCGGCAAAGACGGCCAGTCCCGCTGGATTAGCTGGGTAGATCAGGGCATTTTCGACAGCCGAGGCCGCCTGGTGGAGATCCTATCGGTGGGGCGGGAGATCACCGAGCAGAAACGGGCAGAACAGCAGTTGCAGGCCCTCAACCGGGAGCTGGAAGCCCAGGTGGAGCTGCGCACGGCCAAGCTGCAGCAAGCCTTGCATTTTGAGGGGGTGCTGCGCGCCATCAGCAGCCGGATGGTGGTCAGCCTAAACGAGGGGGAAATCCTGGAAGAAGTGGTCAGAGCCCTTGCCGAAGCGCTAAGCCTGACCTGCTGCCAAATCCTGCTGCTTTTAGAAGATGGGTCAACCTGGATCCCTGGCTACTGCTACTCCCCCCTTCTCTCTTCTGATGCAGCTCAGGGCGACAGGGCGGATCCCTTGCATGGCCGAGACTACGCCAGCGACCCGGAGTTCTTGCGCCTGCTGCAGTCCCATTCTTCCTCACAGCAGAAATGGGAAATCCACTGCTGTTGTCGGAAGGAAGGACGCTGGGTGCGGCTGCTGGCCTGCACCCTTTGGGACAAAGAGAAGCGGCTGGGAGCTTTGCTGTTGGAGCGGCTGCCGGAGCAAGAGTTTTCCGAAGACGAGATTCAACTGGCCTATCAGGTGGCCAACTTGTGTGCCCTGGCCATCCGCCAAGCCCGTTTGTACCAAGCAGCCCAAGCGCAGGTGAAGGAATTGGAGCGGCTGAATCTGCTGAAGGATGATTTCCTCAGCACCGTCTCCCACGAGCTGCGCACCCCCATGACCAATGTGCGCATGGCCTTGCAAATGCTGCAAATGACCCGCGATAACCCCGAGAAACAGCAGCACTACTTCACCATTGCCCTGAAAGAGTGCAACCGGCAAATCGAGCTCATCAACGACCTGCTGGATATGCGACGGCTGGAAGCCGGGACGTATCTGCTGCAACCAGAGAATATTTTTCTGCCGCGGTATTTACAAGATTTGCTGGACGGGGCTCAGCCTTTGGTCCAAGCCAAACATCAACACCTGCAACTGCACCTGGAGGCAGGGATCCCCTCGCTTTGGGCCGACCCCACCTGCTTGGGGCGCATTCTGCGCGAGCTGCTGCACAACGCCATCAAGTACACGGCCCCTGAGGGATCCATCCACCTGCGGGTTGTCTCAGAAGGGCAGGGGATCCTCTTCGTCTGCAGCAACAGCAGCGAGATCCCAACAGCAGAGCTGCCCCGCATCTTTGAAAAGTTTTACCGGATCCCGCAATCGGATCGCTGGAAGCACGGCGGCACCGGCCTGGGGCTGGCTTTGGTGAAGCAACTGGTGGAGCATATGGGGGGGAATATCTCCGTCAACAGCTCGGACGGATGGACCCACTTCCAAGTTTGGTTGCCCCAAGGTGAGGATCCTGCTCCACCATTGCCCGCAATGTCGGATCCCCAAGAGAGAGAGGCTGGGTGACCCCTATCCCGGCAAGACTTGTTGCTGCCAGAGGGCCTCCAGTTGCACCGTGTATTCGGAGTTCACGATGGGCACTGCCCCAGCAATGGCCTCTTGAATGGGGATCCCGGCGGCAGCCTCCAGCTGGGCAAAAGCTGTTTGGTAGTCGGCAGACAACCGGCTGACATCAATGAGCGGCAGATCCCCCCAGACCTCCGGCTTGAACTTTTCCAATTGCCCCTCCGGGCTGGCCAAAACCTCTGCCAAGACCATCGCCCCCCAAGGATTGGCCGCATTGATGGGAATGGCCGTGAACGAGGGATCGATCAAGCTGGTGCCCGGGATCCCATAGGGGGTGGTGCTGGGGGGAAATTGGCCGTTGCCCTTGCGCAAGATCACCTGATCGATAAAGGTGGGGATGAGCCACACTTCGCCGTTGGCAAAAAGCTCCGCCAGGCGGGCAAAGGTGGGCGGGTAGGTTTGGCCCTGTCTCCACAGGAAGGGATCCAGCTTTCTCAGGTATTCCACCAGGGCAGGGGATTGTCGCGCCCAGAGATCGGCATCGAAGTCCGGCCCGCTGTACTGGGCATAGCCCCCGGTCACGCCGTAGAAGGCGCTCAACAAAAAGCGGCTGCCATGAAAATCCGGCGGGGCCACGTAGGTAAATCGCCCTGGATTGGCCTCTGCCCAAGCCAACAGTTCGGCGTAGCTCTGGGGGGGATTGGGTACCCGCTCGGCATCATAGGCCATCAAAAAGTAGTTGCCGGTGTAGGGTGCAGAATAGCCCTCGGTGGGCAGGCCAAAATCCGTTGCAATATCGGCGGGATCGTAGAAGGGCAAGCTGGGCAATTTCTCAGCAAAAGGGCCGAAGAGCAAATTCCCCTGCTTGAGGGTGCGGAAGTTGTTGCCATTGATCCAGATGAGATCGATGCTGCCGCCGCTGAGCAGCCCGGCCTGTACCTCCCCAATCACCTTGTTGACTGCTTCAACGGTATCCGTGAGCGGGATCCGGTTCAAGCGAATGCCATAACGCTCCTGCAACTGGCTTTTCACCCAGCCATCCACGAAGCCATTGATGGCCTCGCTGCCGCTCCACATGGCCCAGTTGACAGAGCTGCCTCGCGCCCGCTCCAGAATGTCTGCCCAGCTCAGGGATCCCAGATCCACCGAACTCTGTGAGGTATTCTGGGCAAACGGAGAGCCTTGACTCAACGCCCAAGCTCCCAGGGATCCCAGGCCGGCCAACACCTGCCGCCGCTTCCAGAAAACGCTTTTGGGTTGCATAGCCTTGCCTCCACCCCCATCCAACTTTCAGGTTCCAGATTCAACTTAAACTGATACATTTACGCTGAACACTGCTGAGCATTACTGCTCAACGGTGAAGCGATAGCATTCTGTCCGTTTCCGTTGTCGCTACGCGACGCTGACGCGGTCGCGTCAGCGGGACGGAGTCCAAACAGAAAGGCGGTATCCCGCAAAGCCCTGAGCATAACACCCAGAGCGCCTTGCCAATCTCGTGGTAGCCTGTGGTTGCACTTTGGGCATCTAAACACCTTTGCGCCACCTAATTTAGTGTGGATGTGCCCACACTTGGTACAGGTTTTACTGGTGTACGCTTCCGATACTTCCACGACGACCACGTTTTTCTTTTTGGCTTGAAACTTCAGGAACTGCTTGAACCGATAGTGCGCCCAGGTGAGCATCGCCCTCGCCGTCTTGCTACCAAACTTCCTCCCCGCCTTGGCAACCATCTTGGCTGACTCGAAAGTGGGGAGAAATATCAATCGGTAGTTATCCGTCAGGAACGCCGCTACCTTGCGATGGCACTCGTCCACCAAGTCCCTGATGCGTTCCCGCAGACGAAACGCCGCTTGCCGCATTCGCCTACGCTTGGGTCTCGGTGCTTTACTCAGCCTAGATTGCAGATCGTCTAGGTGGTAGCACAGCCGAACGATTCTACCGAAGTCCCCCTTGGCAATATCTACAAAACCTGCCCCATCAAACCCTGTAAAGAAACTTCTTACCCCAGGGTCAAGCGCAACAACCCCCTTTGCTAATGAACACTGCTCGTTCACGGGCTCAGGAACGATGGCATACCATCTGTCTTTCACCCGCATTAGCTTAGTCCCATAGGCACACTTTTGCGGCACCGCTTCTGACGCCGTAAACGACAAACCCTTCGTGAGCTTCGGATACCACCTGCCCTGACTGAAATTACTGTTGTTGAACTGCAAGGTGTGGGTCTTATCCCTCACACTGCGAAACCGAGCTTCCTTGCTTTGGCGAAACGCTTGCCATGCCTCCATGACGGCGTTCTGCTTAATGTGGCAGGGGGCTTCCTTCACCCACTGCGGCAAGTCCGATTGCAGGATAATATTCCGCAGCTTTTCTGGGGTTTTAGTAGTGCCATGCTGACGCTGATAGGCAATCGCTTGGTTGTAGCAGTACCGGCACGCCGCTTGCCACCGCTTCCAGACTTTAGCCAGCGCTGGCTCCGGATAAATCCGTATCTTTCTCGATTGCAGCCCGATATTTCCTGAGTCCGTAGAGCCGACTGCTGAAGCAGTGCAGGATGGTGAGGATATCCTCAACCAGTTCCTGTTGGGGAGAAAGGTGATCGTCATCGAGAACCAAGACCTCGCAGCCGTATTGACGGCAGTACCACTCAACGAACTCAAATCCAAACCGGCAGAGTCGATCCCTGTGAGCGACCACAATTGTTCCGACATCTCCTGTACGAACTCGCTCCAATAAGGCAAGGAACTTTGGTCTTTTGAAGTCGAGACCGCCGCCAATCTCTCCGACCACTTCGGCTCCAGGATAGAGGCTAACCAGCCTTGCAATCTGTCTCTCCAAGTCTGGCTTCTGCCCTCGGCTGCTGACTCGGGCGTACAAAACGACTCGTTTGACTTTTCTTGGCGTTTTGATGTAGCTGTCGAGGTCATACCTTCTCGCCCTACCGGATGGTGTGCGTATTGCCTTGATCCAACCTTTCTGTTCCCATCGCCTCAAAGTGTGGAGACATACCCCGAAATAGTCCGCCGCTTCTCTCGGTTTCACATACCTAGCCATACTAAGCAGCCATGCTGAACATACTATACGTTATTTCCAGTATAGTCCAGCATATCATTGACTAGAGTCATACTCTCCCCTCTTCCTTTGGGAAAAGGGCCGGGGGTGAGGGATCCCCGCCAACCCCCACAGGCCACAGAGCCTCTGGCGGCAAATGGATCCACACTGCCTGCCCCGGCGCAAACACCTGGTGGGGAGCCACCCAAGCCTGCAGACTGCCCCAAGGGGCTTGCAAGGTCAGCCGTCGCTGGGTGCCCGCAAAGCGTTCCGCCATCACTTGAGCGGAGAAAACATTGTCGGCCAAGCCGGGCGGCTGGGGAAGCACCTGCACCTGTTCCGGACGCACCGTCAGCCGCACCTGACCTTGAAGTGGCACGGCGCTTTTCAAGCGGATCCCGTCGTTGAGGCGAAGTTGGTGACCCTCCGCCTGCACATCGAAAAAATTGACCCCGCCAAAAAAGCGGGCAATGCGCTCGGAGCGCGGCTGCTGATAGAACTCCACAGGGGATCCCACCTGGTGTAGCTGCCCCTCAAACATCAGGCCGATGCGTTGGGCCATGGCTGTGGCTTCTGCTTGATCGTGGGTAACCAGCACCGTCGTCACCCCTGTTTCCGCCTGCAGCTCCAGGATGAGGGCCTGCATCTCTTGGCGCAGGTTGGCATCCAGGGCCGATAAAGGTTCATCCAACAGCAGCACCTTGGGCCGAATCACCAAAGCCCGCGCCAGGGCCACCCGCTGCGCTTGTCCGCCAGAAAGCTGACTGGGCCGACGCTGAGCAAAGCCGGGCAATTGCACCCGCTCCAACATGCGCCAGGCGGCAGCCTCCCGCTCTGCCCGGGGAATGCCCCGCATTTTCAGGCCAAAAGCAACATTCTCCCCCACGCTCAGGTGGGGAAACAGGCGGCTGTGTTGGGACAGCAAAGTCACGCCGCGCCGTTCCGGCGGCAGAGGGTTGAGGGGGATCCCGTCCAGCCAGATTTCCCCCGGATAGGGCAAGGGATCCGGCTCCAGCAGGCCGGCGATGAGATTGAGGGTGGTGGACTTGCCGCAGCCCGACGGCCCCAGCAGGGCGAAGATCTCCCCTGCCTCCACGCTCAAAGACAAATCCCTGAGGACAGGGATCCCTCCCTTGTGGAAGCGCTTGCTGAGGTGGCGGAGAACAAGGTGGCCCATGCTTGAGTTACCGATCAAACGCTCAATAGAGCTCTCAAACTCTCCCAAAATTAGAACAGAAAATACCGCTGCGCCATAGGCAGCACCTCTGCCGGCTCACAGGTGAGCAGCTCTCCATCGGCCCGCACTTCATAGGTCTCCGGGTTCACCTCAATGTGAGGAGTGGCGGTATTGAGTTTCAAATCCGCTTTGCCGATCTCGCGGCAGTTTTTGACCGCTACGGCCCGGCGCTGGATCCCCAATTTCTCCGGGATCCCCAGGTCTAGGGCAGCCTGGGAGACAAAGAGCAGGCTGGTCTCGGTCAAGGCGCGGCCAAAGCTGCCGAACATGGGGCGGGGGTACACCGGCTGCGGGGTTGGAATGGAAGCATTGGGATCCCCCATCTGGGCGTAGGCAATCAGGCCCCCCTTCAGGACGATTTCCGGCTTAACCCCAAAAAAGGCCGGCTTCCACAGACACAGATCCGCCAGTTTTCCCACCTCCACCGACCCGATGACGTGGCTGAGTCCTTGGGCGATGGCGGGGCAGATGGTGTACTTGGCTACGTAACGCTTGGCCCGGAAGTTGTCGTTGCGGCTGCTGTCCTGCGGCAGAGGCCCCCGCTGCACCTTCATCTTGTGAGCCGTCTGCCAAGTGCGGATGATTACCTCCCCCACCCGGCCCATGGCCTGGGAGTCGGAAGAGATGATGCTGAACACCCCCATGTCATGCAAGATGTCCTCGGCGGCGATGGTTTGGGGGCGAATGCGGCTTTCGGCAAAAGCAATATCCTCCGGCACATTCTTGCTCAGGTGGTGACACACCATCAGCATGTCCAGATGCTCTTCGATGGTGTTGCGGGTAAACGGGCGGGTGGGATTGGTGGAGCTGGGCAGCACGTTGGGCTCGGAGGCAATGCGGATGATGTCGGGGGCATGCCCACCCCCGGCCCCCTCGGTGTGAAAGGTGTGAATGGTGCGGCCATTGATGGCGGCGATGGTATCTTCCACAAAAGCCGATTCATTTAAAGTATCGGTGTGGATGAGGGTTTGGATGTCGTACTCATCCGCGACCTGCAGGCAGCTATCGATCACTGCCGGCGTGGATCCCCAATCTTCATGGATCTTGAGGCCGCAGGCCCCCGCTTCCACCTGTTCCCGCAAAGCTGCGGGAAAAGCCGCGTTTCCCTTGCCAAAGAAGCCCAAATTGACGGGGAACCCCTCCGCCGCCTGCAACATCTTGCCCAAGTTCCAAGCTCCAGGGGTGCAGGTGGTGGCGTTGCTGCCTGTGGCCGGCCCAGTTCCGCCCCCCAAAAGGGTGGTCACTCCCGAGGCGATGGCAAACTCGCACAGCTGCGGACAGATGAAATGCACATGGGCATCGATCCCGCCCGCTGTCAGGATCAGGTTTTCCCCGGCAATCACCTCGGTGCTGGGGCCAACCACCATGCCCGGCGTCACCCCCGCTTGGATGTTGGGGTTGCCGGCTTTGCCAATGCCGACAATGTAGCCATCGCGAATGCCCACATCTGCCTTGACAATGCCCCACCAGTCCAGGATCAGGGCGTTGGTGATCACCAGATCCAAGGCCCCGTTGGCGCGGGTGGCCGTCGGCGATTGCCCCATGCCATCGCGGATGGTTTTGCCGCCCCCAAACTTAATCTCCTCGCCGTAGGTGGTGAAATCCTGCTCCACCTCGATGATCAGTTCGGTATCCGCCAGGCGCACCCGATCCCCTACGGTGGGGCCGTAGTTGCTGACGTATTGGCGACGGGGAATTTCTAGGGTCATAGGGTGACATCTGCAAAACGGCTGCCAGGGTTTTACCACACATCCCCACCCAGGGGATCCCTTGCTGCTTGTTGTCTGGTTTCAACCCTTCATTAGAACCCATTGGGTCGACTGAAAATTCGTTACATATATTTACATCTATGATCGAAAAAACAATTGCCAATCGACTCCAGCCTCGATGGGACAAGGGATCCCTCGTTTAATTATTGTGAAGCAACTGAGGGCTCACAAACCCTGACCTATAATGCCAGGTAAGTCCTGCCCTGGGGGAATCTTCTGCCAAGGGGTAGGGATGCTTCGTTCCTTGTCGCAAGAGAGGAGTTCTTGATGACAACTACGCCAAAGGAGCGAGAGCCGAAGGTCAAGGTGTCGGTTGATGTGGATCCGGTTCCCACCTCATTTGAGAAATGGGCCAAGCCGGGGCACTTCGACCGCAGCCTATCCCGTGGCCCCAAGACCACGACCTGGATCTGGAACCTCCATGCTCTTGCTCATGACTTCGACAGTCACACCAGCGACTTAGAAGACGTCTCTCGTAAGATCTTTTCCGCTCACTTCGGCCACTTGGCAGTGGTTTTCGTCTGGCTGAGCGGCATGTACTACCACGGAGCTCAGTTCTCCAACTATTCCGCTTGGCTGGCGGATCCGATCAACGTCAAGCCCAGCGCCCAAGTGGTCTGGCCCATCTTCGGCCAAGAGATCCTGAATGGGGATGTGGGTGGCGGCTTCGAAGGGATCCGCATTACTTCTGGTCTATTTCACCTCTGGCGAGCTGCCGGCATCACCAACGAGTTTCAACTCCTCTGCACCGCCATCGGTGGCTTGGTGATGGCCGGGTTGTGCCTGTTCGCCGGCTGGTTCCACTACCACAAGCGGGCTCCCAAGCTGGAGTGGTTCCAAAATGTGGAATCGATGCTCAACCACCACCTGGCGGGCCTGCTGGGGCTGGGTTCTTTGGCCTGGGCCGGTCACCAAATCCACGTGTCCATTCCCATCAACAAGATGTTGGATGCGGGCGTGCCGGCTGACCAGGTGCCCTTGCCCCACGAGTTCATCCTCAACCCGGCCCTGATGAAGGAGATGTTCCCCAGCGTGGATTGGGGCATCTTCAGCGGGGTGGTGCCCTTCTTTACCTTGGATTGGGGCAAGTACGCGGAGTTTCTCACCTTCAAGGGTGGCCTGGATCCGCAAACGGGCGCCCTCTGGCTAACCGATCAAGCCCACCACCACTTGGCCATTGCCGTGCTCTTCATCGTGGCCGGGCACATGTACCGCACCAACTGGGGCATTGGCCACTCCATTAAAGAGATCCTGGAAGCCCACAAAGGCCCCTTCACCGGCGAAGGCCACAAGGGCCTCTACGAAGTGCTCACCACCTCCTGGCATGCCCAACTGGCCATCAACTTGGCCATGGTGGGATCCCTGAGCATCATCGTGGCCCAGCACATGTACGCCATGAACCCCTACCCCTACATGGGCATCGACTACGCCACCCAGATCTCCCTGTTTACCCACCACATGTGGATAGGCGGCTTCTTCGTGGTGGGGGGTGCTGCCCACGGGGCCATTTACATGGTGCGGGACTACGACCCGGCGGTGAACCGCAACAACGTGTTGGATCGGGTATTGCGCCACCGCGACGCCATCATCAGCCACCTCAACTGGGTGTGTCTGTTCTTGGGCTTCCACGCCTTTGGCTTCTACGTCCACAACGACACGATGCAAGCCCTGGGCCGTCCGCAGGACATGTTCTCGGACACCGGCATCCAACTGCAGCCCATCTTTGCCCAGTGGATCCAGTCGCTGCACACTTCGGCCATTGCCAGCACCGCTCCCTATGTGGGCGCCTCGGTTAGCCCCATCTTTGGTGGCGACGTGGTGGCTGTGGGCGGCAAGGTGTCCATGATGCCCATGGTGCTGGGCACGGCGGACTTCATGGTGCACCACATCCACGCCATGACCATCCACATTACGGTGCTGATTTTGCTCAAGGGGGTGTTGTTTGCCCGCTCTTCCCGGTTGATCCCGGACAAAGGCAAATTGGGCTTCCGCTTCCCCTGCGATGGCCCGGGCCGCGGCGGCACCTGCCAGGTCTCCGGCTGGGATCACGTGTTCCTGGGGCTGTTCTGGATGTACAACTGCATCTCCATCGTGATCTTCCACTTCAGTTGGAAGATGCAGAGCGACATCTGGGGCACCGTCAACGCCGATGGCACGATTGAGCACATCACCGGCGGCAACTTTGCGGCCAGCGCCATTAACATCAACGGCTGGTTGCGGGACTTCCTGTGGGCGCAATCGGTGCAGGTGATCAACTCCTACGGCTCGGCTCTGTCGGCTTATGGGCTGCTCTTCTTGGGCGCTCACTTTGTCTGGGCCTTCAGCCTGATGTTCCTGTTCAGCGGTCGCGGCTACTGGCAGGAGCTCATTGAGTCAATTGTCTGGGCTCACAACAAGCTGAAAGTTGCTCCGGCCATTCAACCCCGCGCTCTGAGCATCATTCAGGGTCGGGCGGTCGGTGTGGCCCACTACCTGTTGGGAGGGATCGTCACCACCTGGGCGTTCTTCCTGGCACGGTTCGGCGCACTCGGCTAAGGCAAGGAGGAAGAGAGAATCATGACAACTGCAACTCGTTTTCCCCAATTCAGCCAAGACCTGGCCAGCGATCCCACCACGCGTCGGCTGTGGTATGGCATTGCCACCGCCCACGACTTCGAGACCCACGATGGCATGACGGAGGAGCGGCTTTACCAAAAGCTGTTCGCCACCCACTTTGGCCATCTGGCAATCATCTTCCTGTGGGCCTCCGGCAACGTCTTCCACATCGCCTGGCAAGGCAACTATGAGCAATGGGTAGCCAACCCCACCGGTGTTACGCCCATCGCCCACGCCATCTGGGATCCCCACTTTGGCAAGGCAGCGGTGGAAGCCTTTACCCAACCGGGGGGCGGCGGCCCCGTCAACGCGGCCTACTCTGGCCTGTACTATTGGTTCAACACCATTGGCCTGCGCACCAACGGCGATCTCTACACCGGCGCGATTGGCCTGCTGTTGTTGGCGGCAGTGTTTCTGTTTGCCGGCTGGCTGCACCTGCAGCCCCGCTTCCGGCCTAGCCTGAGCTGGTTCAAGAACGCTGAAGCCCGTCTCAACCACCACCTGGCCGGCTTGTTTGGGGTCAGTTCCCTGGCTTGGACTGGTCACCTGGTACACGTCGCCATCCCCGAGTCCCGCGGGCAGCACGTAGGCTGGGACAACTTCCTTACCACTCTGCCCCACCCGGCAGGTCTGAAGCCCTTCTTTACCCTCAACTGGGGGGTGTATGCCCAGAACCCGGACACGGCCAACCATGTCTGGGGCACGGCAGAAGGGGCGGGCACGGCCATCCTCACTTTCTTGGGTGGCTTTAACCCCAACACCCAGTCCCTGTGGCTGACGGACATGGCCCACCACCACCTGGCCATCGCGGTGATCTTCATCGTGGCCGGCCACATGTACCGCACCAACTGGGGCATTGGCCATAGCATCCGGGAGATCCTTGGCTCCCACAACCCCCCCAAGGGCACTCCCTTCGGAGGCCTGCTGGGAGAAGGCCACAAAGGTCTCTACGACACGGTCAACAACTCCCTGCACTTCCAGTTGGCTCTGGCCTTGGCCTGTCTGGGGGTGGTGACCTCGCTGGTGGCGCAGCACATGTACGCCCTTAACCCCTACGTGTTCATGTCCATGGATCACACCACGGAGGCGGCTCTCTACACCCATCACCAGTACATTGCTGGCTTCTTGATGGTGGGGGCGTTTGCCCACGGGGCCATCTTCCTGGTGCGGGACTACGATCCTGAGGCCAACAAGAACAACGTGCTGGCGCGGGTGCTGGATCACAAAGAAGCGATCATCTCCCACCTCAGCTGGGTATCGCTGTTCCTGGGCTTCCACACCCTGGGGCTGTACGTCCACAACGACGTCATGCAGGCCTTTGGCACGCCGGAGAAGCAGATCTTGATCGAGCCGGTGTTTGCTCAGTTCATCCAGGCCTCTCACGGCAAGATGATCTACGGCATGGATGTGTTGTTGTCCAACCCCGACAGCCTTGCTTCTACCGCTTGGCCCAACTACGGCAACGTGTGGCTGCCGGGCTGGCTGCAGGCCATCAACGATCCCAATGGATCCCTGTTCCTGCCCATTGGCCCGGGTGACTTCCTGGTGCACCACGCCATTGCCCTGGGCCTGCACACCACCACCTTGATCCTGGTGAAAGGTGCGTTGGATGCTCGCGGCTCTAAGCTGATGCCGGATAAAAAAGACTTCGGCTACAGCTTCCCCTGCGATGGCCCGGGTCGGGGCGGCACCTGCGACATCTCCGCCTGGGATGCCTTCTACCTGGCCATGTTCTGGATGCTGAACACCATCGGCTGGGTTACCTTCTACTGGCACTGGAAGCAGCTTGGGGTTTGGAGCGGCAACACTGCCCAGTTCAACGAGAACTCCACCTACCTGATGGGCTGGCTGCGGGATTACCTCTGGGCCAACTCCGCCCAGTTGATCAACGGCTACAACCCCTACGGGATGAATAACCTGGCGGTTTGGGCCTGGATGTTCCTGTTCGGCCACCTGGTGTGGGCAACTGGGTTCATGTTCCTGATCTCCTGGCGCGGCTACTGGCAAGAGCTGATCGAGACCTTGGTGTGGGCGCATGAGCGCACTCCCTTGGCCAAGCTGATCCGCTGGAAAGACAAGCCGGTGGCCATGTCGATTGTCCAAGGTCGTCTGGTGGGTCTGGCTCACTTCACGGTGGGTTACGTGTTGACCTACGCGGCCTTTGTTATCGCCTCGACAGCCTCTCAGTCGGGGTAGCAAGCCTCACCTGCTGAATAACCGGTAGAGAAGGGATCCCTCGGCTGGTCCAGGGATCCCTTTTTTGTGAGTTGGTAGAGTGGTGATATGAAGTTTAGGGTCTGATGAGTTTGGTCGATGACTCTAGCCGCCCGATTGGATCCCTATATCAGGCGATATACCTTTGAGGAGTTTCATCGGCTGATTGAGTCTGGACAGATTGAAGAGCCCAATCAGTTGGAGCTGATTGACGGGCTCCTGGTTCAAAAGATGACGAAAGGGGAGAGGCACGCCGCCTACTGTAGCCGCCTGTACCGACTGTTGGTGGGCCTTGTGCAGGAGCAAGCTATTGTGCGCACCCAGGATCCAGTGCAACTGCCCCCCAATCACGAGCCGGAGCCCGACTTTGCCATTGTGCGCTTTCAGCAGGATGAGTACCGCTCTCGGCATCCTCAGCCCGAAGACATCTATCTCATCATCGAAGTGGCTGATTCTTCCCTTACCTATGATCGGGAAGTCAAACTCGGACTCTACGCCAAAGCCGGGATCCCCAACTACTGGATCTTGAACTTGCAAGAGAACTGCCTAGAGACGTACAGCTTGCCAATAGAGTCGGGAGTTTACCAAAAAAGAGAGGCTTACACCCCCAAGGAGAAAGTTGGGATCCCAGGGATCCGGGCTGGAGAGTTGAGTCTGGATCAGGTTTTTTCCATCGGTTAAGGCAGGGATCCCTTGCCGGCAGATCGAGTCTTGGCTGTCAGGAGTATTGTGGGTGGAGAAGCGTTTGCAGAAGGATTGTTGATGAGCTACGACGCGGTGGTGATTGGGGCCGGGCACAACGGGCTGGTGAGCGCTTGCTATTTGGCCAAAGCGGGGCAAAAAGTGCTAGTGCTGGAGCGCTATCACACCGTTGGTGGTGCTGCCATTACAGAAGAAATTCACCCAGGCTTTCGCGTGTCGGTGGCTTCCTACTCCTGTAGTTTGCTGCGCCCGGAGATCATCCGCGATCTGCGCCTGCCGGACTATGGCTTTGAGGTCTATGCCAAGCAACCTTCCTACTTCATGCCCTTCCCGGATGGGCAGCACCTCTTCCTGTATGCCGATAACCGCGCCAAGAGCAAGGCGGAAATTGCCAAGTTTTCCCGCAAAGATGCGGAAGCCTACGACCGCTGGGAGGAGTTTTGGGATCGGGTGAACGAGGTGGTGGAGCCAACCTTAATGCAGCCGCCGATTTCACTGGGGCAACTGGCGGATCGCTTTGCAGCCGCCGGGTATGAAGACGATTTCCGCCGCATCATGCTCCTCTCGACCACCGATCTTTTGGATGAGTTCTTCGAGTCGGAGCAGGTCAAGGCGGCGATGGCTCCCCAATCTTTGATTGGCACCTCAGCCGGGCCGATGACTCCAGGTACGCCCTACATCTGGCTGGTCCATGCGGTAGGTCGGGCCATTGGCTCGCGTGGGGTCTGGGGCTATGTGCGCGGTGGGATGGGATCCATTACCCAAGCGATGGCCAAGGCAGCTCTGGACTTAGGGGTGGAGATCCGCACGTCTGCTCCAGTGGCGGAGATCTTGATAGAGAGTGGGCAGGCCGCTGGGGTTATCCTCGAATCGGGGGAAACCGTGCGGGCGCGGGCGGTTCTCTCCAATGCCCATCCCCAAATCACCTTTTTGCGACTCTGCTCCTCTTTGCCCCCAGACTTGCGTGACCGGCTAGAACGGCACTACCGCACCTCAGGCCCGGTGTACAAGCTCAACTTGGCCCTGGAGGAACTGCCCCGCTACACGGCGGCCCCTGCTGAAGTGCCCCCAGAAGTGGTCAGTTCCGCCACGGTAGACATTGCTCCCTCGGTGGCCTATCTGGAGCGGGCTTGGGATGATTGCAAATACGGGATCCCTTCCCGGGATCCGTTTATCGAGATCTACAGCCAATCCCCCACCGACCCGACAATGGCTCCCCCAGGCAAGCACATCCTCTCCTGTTTCTGTCAGTTTGTGCCTTACCAACCCAAAGGGCGAGACTGGAACGATGGCCTGCGGGAAGAATTTGCCGATCGGGTAATCGACAAAATTGCCCAATTTGCCCCCAACATTAAAAACGCCGTGATCGCACGGCAGATGTTGTCGCCCGTGGATCTGGAGGCCCGCTTCGGCCTTGTGGGGGGCAGCATTTTTCACGGGGAAATGACGCCGGATCAAAGCTACAACCTACGGCCCATCTCCGGCCTGGCCGACTATCGATCCCCCATTCCCGGCCTTTACCTCTGCGGCTCAGGGGCGCACCCAGGAGGCGGAGTGACCGGGATCCCTGGCCACAACTGCGCACAGGTGGTGCTCAGCGATCTACCCAAGCTCTGACCGACGAAAAGGCCAAGCCAGAGCGGATCCCTGCTCTGGGATCAAACGGGTTGCCTGGGTTACAGCCGCACCTGCGTGCCCTCAAAGAATCCACGAATAATGAGAATAACTCCCCCTGCATCAGGAGTACCCGTATTTCCGTCGCCAGTTGGTGGGTTCGGGCCTATAACTTGGTTGTCAGTGGGGAACTCTTGCTCAATAAAGAATTGCCCAGAGATATTCGAGCCAGAGGTGGTTGGATCGAAAACCAAATTCAAGTTGCCTCGCAGCAGAGAACCGCCAATATCTGCCCTATTAAACGGCCCGGCCAGTTGTGCCCCAGCTAAGGTGCGGAAGACAAAATCTCCCGTGGTGGGGACAATGCCCTGAAGGATAACAGGACTGAGATTAGTTCCCTCCACAGGGGATCCAGGCAACGTACCTGTAGAGCGCTCTGTGCGCAATGAGAAAAAGTAATCAAAGACTGTTGGGGCACCCGGACGATCAGGAACCGGCAATTCCGGCAATTGCGGTATCGGTGTGGGGAAAGGTCGTGGCGGCGGGCTGACCTGCACAAAGTTGAGAACTGTGCTGACGTTGGCCGGATCAAACTCCGCTTGAACACGACCGTTCAGTAAGCGGCGGATGCGAACCAACTGATTGGGCAAGATGTTTGGACGAGTGGGATCCGGAGCAAACAGTACCGACTGCGTACCCACCTGGTCGGGACGATAGACAATCTCCGCCTGGTTGGGACGGAAGTTCAGGCGTGCAAACAGGGCCAAGGCATCCTCAGGAGTGCCATCACCCGCAACGCCCCGCTGCCGCACCACAAAGCTGGCGGAGAAACTACCTGTCTGGAGAATGGCAGATACTCCTTCTGTTGGGTTCACGAAGCTTCCTGCTGGTGGGTCGCCGTTGGGGCCAGGATCTTCATAGAGTACCCCCGTGGTGCGGACAATGAGAGAAGAATCTCCCTCTAGGACAACTTGGTTGCCATTCCTATTCACCAAGATTCGGCGCACGGTGAGAGTCAAGACAGTACCTTCCCTGACGGCTCTAAAGGTTGTGTTCACCCGAATGCGCTGATCATTGGGGTTTGTCGAAATTGCAACCAGCCCGGCGATATTGAATTGCGTAGATAGCCTGCCGTCGTTGGGTCCAAAGGCAGTGATATTCACCAGCGGTGTGGTTCGCCCAATTTGGATGGCCAGCGTGCTGGAGCGAAGGGTGGAGTCGATTGTCAGCTCACTGGCTGGGATCTCGTTCACAGGCAAGATGCGGGCTTCAACATTGGCGATGCGAGCTTCACCGCTGCCTTGGAGGGGGTTGGTGCGCACAGGGATCCCGTTGTCAAACCTCGGATTGACATAGTCCAAGCGGAGGCTGGTGGTCTCCAGCACTGAGCCGGGGGTAAAGCGATACTCTTGGGCCGAGACAAAGGCAGCCGGATCCACCTGGACGGGCCCAGGCAAGGTCGGAGACTCATTAACTTCTCCGCAGCCGCCTAGCAGCAAGACTCCACACAAAACCGCCAACGAGCGACCTTTGAAGTTCATACGGCACTTCCTCACACACCTTAAATCTGGGCAAATCCACACAAAATGGGGAGAAGGCACCCAACCCCTAACGCTACAGGTAAGCTGGCCGCCCCTGCTCGAGGCTATGATACCCCATATCTAGGGGATGGGCCATTTCCAGAACAATTTCTTGCATTTGCTCTGCCGCTCGCTTGACAACGCTCTAGGATGCAGTAGAACTAACAGCAGACATCCCCCTTGAAATTGTGCAGATGCATAAGACTTGAGCAAGCTCGGTGGATCCCCGCTGGACGCTGCCTAAGACGTTTGCTGTGGTGTGAGTGAGTGGAGATTTTTCGATGAGACGACGTTTTGGCTCAGCCCTTGGCCGTGGCGGCCTCTCTCTTTGGGCAACCTGTGCTTCGGTTGCGCTGATTACCGGCTGCAGTAGCGAGACCACCAGCGGGGTGCCGCCTCTACTGGATTCTAGCGGTGCCACGCCTCCTCCTGTGGCCGTTGCCCCCACGATTGCCCCCAATCTCACGCCTATCACCTTCCGCCCAGGGCCGGACTTTGCCCCCATCACCCCACCGCCGGTTCAACCCGACCTTCCGGATCCGCCTAGTCTGTCTGGGCAGTTTAATCTTTCAGTGGGATCCGCCTTTGTAACTATCACCTTGGCCGGCTTACGTGCTCCAGGAGTGATCAGGAGCGTAGAGGTTCAGTTTTTCAACATCAGTCGCGGCACGGATATTACCAGCATCTTTTTGCCGACGGCAATTGAGCAGTTTAGAAATACGCTGATAGGCAGAGGCAATAGCTACGACGACCGAAACGGGATCACCCTCACCGGCGGCTTTACCTTTCCGGCTGACCCGGCTGCCTATACTGCCAATGTTGCTACAGGAGAAAGGGTTTTGGTAATCGTGGTCATTCGAGATTCATTTGGTCAAGCTCTGAGTCTGAAAGCGGACGCCCAAGCCCCCTAAGCTAGAGCTGAGTAAGGCTGTTTGGGTTTGTGCCACGAGAGAGTTGAATGGCAGGAGGATGAGGGAATGAAAACGGGAAAAGTAGCTGGGGTTTTGGCTTGCCTGTGCTTGGGCTTGCTAACAGCTTGTCAACAAACTAAAGAGGGGAATCCAATCAGCTCGCTGCCAGGGCCAATCATCCCTGTGCAAAACCCAAATACGGAACCCGGAGGAACGGGGGTAGGGCTGCCATCCACTCCTCCGATTGGATCTGTTCCCCCAGGTCAACCCAGCCCTCTTGTGCCCCCTCCTGTGTCGGCACCGACGATCCCTCCCCTGCCCAGCCCGAACCCCTCTCCCAGTATCATTGGCTTGCCCCCAGGCCCCTTGGCTGCCCCGAAGTTTACTAAGAGCTTCAGTCCTTCCACAACCTCACCAAACGCTCCCGTAACCCTAAGCTTCACAATCACCAACAACTCTGGCATCCAACTGACTGGCCTCAACTTTGCAGACAGCCTGCCTGCAGGGTTAGTTGTTGACACTTCGCCTAACATCACCAATACCTGTGGTGGATCATTTGCTCCGACTCCAGGCGGGGCCCTAATCACTCTAAGCAATGGAACACTGGCTGCCAACGCAACTTGTACAGTTACTGTTCAGGTTGTTGCTGCAGGCACAGGTACCTATACTAACCCTGCCGTAACTCTGACCAGTAACCAGGCTCCTCCTGTTCCAAGCGCACCTGTCGATCTCTTCGTGATCCTAGCTACTCCTCCAGGGTTTACTAAGCAGTTTGTTCCTAACTCGACTACAAACGGCAACATCGTGGCTGTTGTCTTCACAATTACGAACACTGCAACTGTTCCCATAACCGGCCTCAGTTTCATCGACATTTTGCCCAGCACTCCGGCTCCAGGGTTACAAATTACGAATCCAGAAGTTAACTCAAACACCTGCGGTGGTACGCTGACAGCAATTGGTGGTACGACCACGATTTCTCTCGCGGGCGGAAGCCTAGCCGCAGGCGCCTCCTGCGTAGTTTCTGTATCGGTCGAGCAAGCTCTGCCCCTGCCTCCACCACCAGTGCAGTACGACAACCCTCCAGTTACTCTCTTGAGCAATGGCGCGCCACCAGTTCAATCCAATCCCAATCCAGCATCTGTGACTTTCAACTGAGCCCCCTGCAAAATCCTGGCTATTGATTGGCCGATGTCTGAACAGGGTAGTCGAACTTTTCCGGGGAATTCAAAATCTGTGGGATCTTGTGCTAGCTGAAGGATTCCGGCTGAATTTTGAGTCAAGCGATCCAGCTTTGCCAAAGAAGCCGTACTTTGTCCGACTTTGCAAGATTTTGTGAACAAGTGGGATCCTTGCCCTGCAAGGGATCCGCATCAACCTCAATCAACCTGGCCGATCAAGGCGGCTGCCCAATCCAGGAGGGCGTTCACTGCTTCTAGGTCTTTCGCTTCTGAGTACAACCTCAGCAGAGGCTCGGTGCCGCTGCCGCGAATCATCACCCAGCTTCCATCGGCGAGGGTGAATTTGTGGCCATCTTTGTCGAAATGTTTGATCACCTTCTGCCCCAAAATCTCAAGCGGGGGATCCTTTTGCAGCCGCTGGAAGAGCTGGGTTTGTTGATTTTGATCGGCGAGGTGGAGATCGCGGCGCAGGTAAACAGAGGTGAACCCTTCCCGTTCCTGCAAAGCCCGGTAGATGGTGCTGAGATCTTGGCCGGTTTCCGTAACCGCTTCGATGAGATACAGGGCCGAAAGCAGGGCATCCCGCTCGGGAATGTGGCCCAGGTAGCCGATGCCGCCCGATTCTTCTCCACCCAAGAGCACCTCTGTGCTCATCATGCGCTCGGCGATGTACTTAAAGCCCACCGGCATTTCCGTAACCGGCAGGCCGTAGTGCTGTGCAACTTTAACAAACAGTTCGGAGCCGCTGATGGTTTTGACAATCTCGCCCCGCAAGCTGCGTCGCCCGGCCAAGTGGTCGATCAAGATGGGGATCAGGATCTGCGGGCTGAGGAAATGGCCCTGCCCATCGAGAGCCGCAATGCGGTCGGCATCCCCATCAAAGACCAAACCCATTTTCAAGGGGGCCGGATCCGCTGCGATGATCTGAGCGGAAGCCTGCAGGTTTTGCGGCAAAGGCTCAGGGGGAAATCCCCCAAACAAGGGATCCCGATGCGCCTGCAACTCAATGACCTTCTCCCCCAAGAGGCGCTTGAGGCCGCCAGCGCCAGAGCCAAACATGACATCCACCCAAATCTTGGCCGGGGATCCCTTGAGCTTTTCCAGATCCACAAAGCGGCTGAGCTGAGCCAGGTAGCCGGGCCAGGGATCCCAGGTGTGGATGGGGGTCTTGTGGGATCCAAGAGGTTGCAGGTGGCGCATATCCTGCTCGATGGCGGCAGTGACTTCCGGTGGCACGGAGCCACCGAATCCTCCCTTGACCTTGAGGCCGGAATAGTGGGGGGGGTTGTGGCTGGCGGTGATCACCAAAGCGCCGTGGCAGCCCCGCTCCTTGGCACCCCAGCTAAAGGCCGGCGTTGGGGCCACCGTGGTGGAGAGATAGACCGGGATCCCCAGGCGGGCCACCACCTCAGCAACGTGGGCGGCAAAGCGTTCCGAAAGAAAGCGGTTGTCGTAGCCGACCAGGATCCCTTCGCCGGGGTAGGTGCGGGCCAACACTTGGGCGCTGGCCTGGGCTGCAACGGTCAAGTTTTGGAAAGTAAAGGCATCGGCAATCACGGCTCGCCAGCCGTCGGTGCCAAAGTGAATAGGGGGGGTGGGCATGGCTTGATGTATCGGATCCCGTCGCATCAACTCATAGCATGATGCCAAGGTCAATGGTTTCAAGGAGGACGAAAAAGCGGTTGATCTGCGGTTTCTCAGCCCACTCTCAGGCAAAATGGGCTGCATTCTCAGCTGGAGCGGGGGTAATAAGAGAGGAGTTTCTCTTGCAGGGTTCATCAATCCAGCTCCCAGCCTGACGGCCCAAGGTATCTGCGAGGGAGTTCCTCCGCGTATTTACGTGGGTACAGTTCTGCAAGTTGTGGTGCCAAGATGTTCAGCCTACTCCTTCTGCTGACCTTGATTGGGGTGATCTTCTTCACCCGGCGGCTACAGCAACTCCTGCACAACATTCCGCAGCGCTACTGGCTCTCTCTGGGTGGAGGGATTTCTCTGGCCTATGTGTTCACGGCTTTTTTGGCGGAAGTGACGGAGCTGCAACAACACTTGATGCCCCTAGAAGTGCCTGTGTTGGGCTATTTGATTGAACACATTCATCTGCTCATGTTGCTGGGCATTGTTACGGTATATGAGTTGGAGGGGCTGGCCCAATCTTCCAAGCAAGAGGCATTGCTGCATCCAAGGATATTTTCCGTTCACATTGGTTTCTTTACGCTCTACAGCGTAATTCTGGGTTATCTGCTAAGACACACGGTGCAAGAATGGCTCAGTTGCCTGTTGCTGACCATCGCTTTGGCTATCGACCTCAGCATCGTCTGTAAAGATCTATTTGAGCATCATCCCCACTTATTTCAGCACCAAGGGCGTTGGCTGTTGATCGGATCCCTTTTTGTCGGTTGGCTGATGGGGCAAAGGGCCATTTTGCCGGAGATAGCCTTAGCCGCCAGCATTGCCTTTGTAGCGGGGGTTTTAATCTTTCAAGTGCTGAAGCACGAGCTACCCGAAACCGAAGGGCACTTTGGGGCATTTTTGGCGGGTGTTGTCGGTTTTGGTAGCTTGCTGGTGGCCATTTCGGCCATTCGGGCCTGGGAGTGAGTTCTACGGGTAAACCCAGCGTATCAGTAGCAATCACTGGGATCCCTCTCTGAAATTCTGCGGATTTTGAGTGGAGATTACCTTTTCTTAATCTTCGCTTAACAAAAAATTAACTCTAGCCTGCTATTTTCTATCAGTTCCTTGAAGAAACACTAAGCCCTCATTGAGGAGTCAATAGACACTATGATGAAAACTTTCTTGGCAGGCCGTCGCTCTTTGCTCGTGGGGCTAGTTGCCACCGTGGCCGGTGCTTCTGTAGCCCTGTCTGGACTGGTGCATGCCCAGGCCAAAGATTGCCCCCGTCCGCCGGAGATGGATGTGCGCTTCTGCGACCGCGATGGCGATTTGATTGCCGATGTGCCGGAAGATCCGAACGAGTGGATCAATCCGGATACCCTGATCTTTGCCTACACCCCCGTTGAGGATCCCTCAATTTACGAGAACGTTTGGGCTGAGTTTCTCGATCACTTGGCAGAGGTAACCGGCAAGAAGGTGGAATACTTCCCAGTGCAGTCCAATGCTGCTCAGTTGGAAGCGATGCGGGCGGGCCGTTTGCATGTGACCGGCTTTAACACCGGCTCTGTCCCTTTGGCGGTGAATGCGGTGGGCTTCCGTCCTTTTGCTATGATGGCCAGCTTGGATGGCAGCTTCGGCTACGAAATGGAGATCATCGTTCCTGCCGATAGCGATATCCAATCCATCGAAGATCTGCGCGGTCGGCAATTGGCTTTCACTAGCGAAACCTCCAACTCTGGCTTTAAGGCTCCTTCGGCGCTGCTGAAAGGGGAATTTGGCATGGAGCCCGGGGTTGACTACCAAACTGTCTTCTCAGGCAACCACGAGAACTCTATCTTGGGTGTGTTTAACAGTGACTACGAGGCGGCGGCTATTGCCAACTCCGTGATGACCCGCATGGCCGAGCGGGGCACGATTGATCCCAGCAAAATTCGCACCATCTACAAATCTCAAACTTTCCCCACCACAGCCTATGGAGTTGTCTACAACCTCCACCCAGAAGTGGCGGAAAAAGTGAAAGAGGCTTTCTTCACCTTTGAGTGGGAAGGCACCAAGCTAGCGGAAGAGTTTGGCAAGAGTGGTGGGGAGCAGTTCATTCCCATCACTTACAAAGAGTATTGGGAAGTGATCCGCACTATTGATAAAGCCAGCGGCGTGGAGTACAAGCTCTAAATCCTCTCCAGCAGATCTTTCACTTATGGGATCCCTTCTCGATCGGGGATCCCTTTTTGTTGTCCTGCAACAGTCAGGATCGAGCCGGACAGTATCATCGTTGCAGACCTACAGCCTTTTAATTTAAAATAGGGTACAGGTATTCAAGAGGAAGGAGAGAAAGGAATGCCGACTCATTCTTTGGATTTGCGGCAAAGAGTTGTA
>NZ_JBSSBR010000016.1:0-65737 GCF_054059035.1 Thermostichus sp. MS-CIW-36 | reverse complement strand
GAAGTAGGGGATTCTCATGCGGACGAAGGGACTTGAACCCTTACGCCTTGCGGCACTAGATCCTAAGTCTAGCGCGTCTGCCGTTCCGCCACGTCACTCTCACCCATGCTAGCTCACCCTCTGGGCCAGGGCGACCTGTAGGGCAGCAGTCTCAGCATCATCGTCATCTCGAATCGGAATCCCGCTCCAAGTCGCGAAAAAGAGGTGTGCTCAGGTAGCGTTCCCCAAAACTAGGCTGGATCATTACAATCCGCTTGCCAGCGTTTTCCGGTCGCCGCCCCACCTGGATGGCTCCCGCCAAGGCAGCCCCAGTGGAAATGCCGGAGAGGATCCCTTCTTCTTTGGCCAGGCGCCGGCTGTAGACCATGCTCTCTTCATCTTCCACTGGGATCACCTCATCCAGCAGGTCGCGCCGCAGCACATCAGGCACGAATCCCGCTCCGATCCCTTCAATGCGATGAAAGCCGGGCCGTCCACCACTCAAGACGGCACTGGCCTTGGGTTCAACGGCCACCAGTCGAATGGCTGGGTTTTTCCCCTTCAAAAACTCGCCCGCCCCCGTGATGGTGCCGCCGGTACCTACCCCTGCCACCAGGATATCCACTTGACCATCGGTATCTTCCCAAATTTCCGGGCCGGTGGTTCTGGCATGGATCCGGGGGTTGGCGGGATTGGTGAACTGGCCCAACATGTAAGCGTTGGGAGTGCGGCGGACGATCTCTTCAGCCTTCCAGATGGCTTCCCCCATGCCGCCGGCGCTACTGGCCAGGTGCACCTCTGCTCCGTAGGCTTTCAACAGCAGTCGCCGCTCCAGGCTCATGCTCTCAGGCATGACGATGATGAGCCGGTAACCCTTGGCAGCAGCGGCCATGGCCAGGCCAATGCCGGTATTGCCAGAGGTGGGCTCCACCAAGATGGTCTTGCCGGGGGTGATCAAACCGGCCTGTTCGGCAGCCTCGATCATGCTGACGGCAATGCGGTCTTTCACCGAAGCGGCAGGGTTAAAGCTCTCCAATTTCACCACGATCTCGGCCAGGCACCCCTCCGATTGCGGGATCCGATTCAACCGCACCAGCGGGGTGCGACCGATGAGCTGGGTGATGTTGGCGGCGATTTTCATGGCTAACAAAAAGGAAGAAACCATCGCGGCAGTGGGCCCTAGCCCTTAACTCCGGAGCAACCGAGGGCCTTACGCGAGGCTAACCCTTGAATAAGCTCCTTGGCGTGCCCCTTTCAAGATCTCACTGCCCTTGGCCCAGCATTAAGGGGGATCCCTGCATTCCTTGAAGTTTTGAGAGGGAGGGCTACAAAACCCCTCCTGAAAATGAATTAGAGTGAGATCACACCGGAAGGACGAGTCCATTATGCACCTGAGTGACATCACTCATCCCAACCAGCTCCGAAACCTGAACCTGAGCCAGTTGCGCAGCCTAGCCCGCCAGATTCGCGACAAACATCTGCAGACGGCTGCCAATTCCCCGGTCGGCTGTCATCTGGGGCCAGGGCTGGGGGTGGTGGAGCTGACCTTGGCCCTCTACAAGACCCTCGATCTGGATCGAGACAAGGTGATCTGGGATGTGGGGCACCAGGCTTATGCCCACAAAATGCTCACCGGCAGGTACCACAATTTCCACACATTGCGCCAGAAGGGGGGGATTTCCGGCTACCTGAAGCGCAGCGAGAGCCGCTTCGATCACTTTGGGGCGGGGCACGCTTCCACCAGCATCTCGGCAGCTTTGGGCATGGCCATCGCTCGGGATCGGCGGGGAGACAACTTCAAGGTGGTGGCCATCATTGGGGATGGTGCCCTGACCGGAGGCATGGCCTATGAAGCCATCAACCACGCCGGGCACCTGCCCAAGACCAACCTAATGGTGGTGCTCAACGACAACGGCATGTCTATTTCCCCCAATGTGGGGGCGATCCCTCGCTATTTAAACCGCCTGCGCCTCAGCCCGCCGGTGCAGTTTTTGGCCGACAGCCTAGAAGAGCAACTGAAGAACCTGCCCCTACTGGGATCCAGCCTCAGCCCAGAAATTGACCGCCTCAAGGAAACGGTGAAGCTGGTTACCGCCGTGCAAAACAACAAGGCAGGCATCATCTTTGAGGAGCTGGGCTTTACCTACGTGGGGCCGGTGGACGGGCATAACCTGGCGGAGTTGTTGGATGCTTTTGAGTTGGCCCACGGCATCTCCGGCCCGGTACTGGTGCATGTGGCCACCGTCAAAGGCAAGGGCTACCCGCCTGCCGAAGCTGAACAGGTGGGGTATCACGCCCAATCCCGCTTCGACCTGGCCACCGGCAAGCCCTACCCGCCCACCAAGCCCAAGCCCCCCAGCTACAGCAAGGTCTTTGGCCATGCCCTCTGCAAGCTGGCCGAGCGGGATCCCCGCATCATCGGCATCACCGCCGCTATGGATACGGGCACTGGCCTGGATAAGCTCAAGGAAAAGCTGCCGGATCAGTTTGTGGATGTGGGGATCGCCGAGCAGCACGCTGTAACGTTGGCGGCTGGCATGGCCTGTGAGGGAATGCGGCCAGTGGTGGCCATTTATTCCACCTTCTTGCAGCGGGCCTACGACCAGATCATCCACGATGTCTGTATCCAAAAGTTGCCGGTCTTCTTTTGCTTGGATCGGGCGGGAGTTGTAGGAGCCGATGGCCCCACCCACCAAGGCATGTACGACATCGCCTATCTGCGCTGCATTCCGGAAATGGTGCTAATGGCTCCCAAAGATGAAGCGGAGCTACAGCGCATGGTGGTGACCGGGATCCAGTACACCCAGGGCCCCATCGCCATGCGTTACCCGCGCGGATCGGGTGTAGGGGTGCCTCTGGCAGAAGAGGGGTGGGAACCCCTGCCCATCGGCAAAGCCGAGGTGCTGCGCAGCGGCGGCGAGGTGCTGATCCTGGCCTATGGGTCGATGGTGCATCCCAGCCTGCAGGCGGCGGAGATCTTGAAAGAACACGGCATCTCAGCCACGGTGGTCAATGCCCGCTTCGCCAAGCCTTTGGATACCGAGCTGATCCTGCCTTTGGCCGAACAGAGCCGCTTGGTGGTGACGGTGGAAGAAGGTTGCCTCATGGGTGGGTTTGGCTCGGCAGTGGCCGAAGCCCTGCTCGACGCCGACCTGACAGTGCCTTTGTTGCGCCTGGGGGTGCCGGATGTGTGGGTGGAGCACGCCACTCCCGAGGAATCCTTGGCAGAACTGGGCTTGAACAGCGCCGGGATTGCCGAGCGGATTCGGGCCAAGTTTCAGGCACGAGTTCTCAAGGGATCCCCTGCGGAAGTTCCCACTGTCAATTCCTGAGCCTATTCCGAAAGGCCCATCCGCCGGTTGAACTGCTCGATGGCGGCTTGCTGCAGAGCTTCTGCAACAGGGCGGGTGCGCAGGAGGATCTGCACATCCCGCAGCAGGTTTTCCCGCCACAGATTCTCCCGCAACACCTGCAGGCGGGCATAGTTGGGATCCAAGCGCATGGCCTTTGCCCCCAGTTCCTCAGCCCGTTCGGTTTCTCCCCGAATGTAGAGGGCAGTCGCCAGGGCCAAATAGGGCTCTGCTACGGCATTGTTCATCTCTATCGTGCGTTCCCAGCGATCGATGGCGGCGTCCAGATCCCCCTGCTCATAGTCCACCAAGCCCATGTTGTTCATGGCCGGCCAGTAGGCGGGATCCAACTGCAAGGTCTTCTCATATTCCTGCCGGGCCGCATCCCACCGATCCAGCATGAGGTAGGCATTGCCCAGTTGGAAGCGAGCGTTGGGGTTATCCGGTTGCAGGGCAACCGCTCGTTCCAGGGTTTCAGCAGCGGCAAAGTAGCTGCCCTGCCGCAAATAAGCCGATCCCAGCGAGTAGAGAACAGCCCCATCTTGAGGAGACAGGGCGCGGGCCTTCTGCAACGAGGCAATCGCCTGCTCCAAGTCCCCCAGTTCTAGGTGGACGTTGCCCAAAACATAGAGCAGCTCTGAGGAGTTGGGCACCATGGCCACGGCCAGTTGCAGGCGGCGCAGCGCTTCTTCCGTTTGACCAAACTGGGCCAGCCGCAGCGAGTCGGTGGCCAGTTGTAGCGCTTGGGCCTGCATCAAGCCCCCATTGGGCAGAGGGACGTGCAGCAACACCTGGGCCTGGGCAGAGCTCCACCCTCCCATCCCCAACACAACTGCCAGGCCCACCGACAAGGCTCGCCAGGGCCGGACGGATAACCGGAACAACAGTGGCGGCATGATACCCACGCAATAAACAGGCCATGCCCATGTTAGCTGCAACAGCCGGGGATCCCTACGTCTTGGTGTTCTCTTCTGCAGCGGCCATTTGAAAGGGCTCTTGAGCTGCTCATGCTGATACATTCACGCTGAACTCTCCTGAACATGGTTCAGGAAAGAAGCGATCGCATCCTGCCTATCTCTGTTCGCGTCAGCGGGACGGAGTCCAAACAGGAAGGCGGTATCCCGCAAAGCCCTGAGGAATACCCCCCGAGCGCTTTCCCCCTTCACTTCCCGGCAACCGTTGCGGTGGACTCAAGGATCAGGGGGAAACTTGGTCTACTATATCCCTCTCAATGACTTTTGCCAAACCGCCTAAAGCTCAGTAAATTCAGCAAAGTTCAGGGTTTTGGGGGTTAGAGGCATGCTCTTCTGCCTGTTGCTGAGGGTGCCCCGGCTTACACAGAGGTGGATAGGCCATGGTTTACCAGCCGAGAGCAGCCAAATCAGAGGCGCCGCCACCGCCGCCCCGATTGGGTGAGCAGATCTTCGGCAGCCTTTGGCCCCCAAGTGCCGGCCTCATAGGTGAACAGAGGCGGTGCAGCACCGCCGCCATTGCCGCTGCCGGGCTCAGACTCCCAGGCCGATAACACCGGCGTCACCACCCGCCAGGCCGCTTCAACCTCATCGGCACGGGTGAACAGCGTTGGATCCCCCAACAGACAATCCAGGAGCAGGCGATCGTAAGCATCCGGTGTACTCGCTCCAAAAGCCGTCCCATAGCGGAAATCCATGTCCACCGAGCGAGTGCGGATCTCTGGCCCCGGCATCTTGGCCTCAAAGCGCAACGAGATACCCTCATTGGGTTGGATACGCAGCACCAGGATATTGGGGCTCACCTCCCGAGCTGCCGATTGGAACAGGGAAAGGGGCACCTGCTTAAAGTGAATGGCCACCTCCGAAACCTTCTTGGGCAGGCGTTTCCCAGTGCGCAAGTAGAAGGGCACTCCCTTCCACCGCCAAGTATCACACTCCAGTTTCAGAGCGACGTAGGTGGGGGTTTTGGACTGGGGATTGACATTGGGCTCCTGCCGATAGCCCAGCACCGGCTTACCGGCGATCCAGCCAGGGCCGTACTGCGCCCGCACCGCTGCGGCTGCCACATTGCGGGGATCCGCTAGGCGGGTGGCCTGCAGCACCTTGGTCTTTTCGTTGCGCACCCCATCGCTGCGCAGTGAGACAGGTGGCTCCATGGCCGTCAGGCAATAGATCTGCATTAGGTGGTTTTGCACCATGTCTCGCAGGGCGCCGGCAGTGTCGTAGTAGCCGGCCCGATCCTCCACCCCCACGGTTTCCGCTACGGTGATCTGCACATGGTCGATGTAGTTGCGGTTCCAGAGGGGCTCAAAAATGGCGTTGGCAAAGCGGAAGACCAGCAAATTCTGCACCGTCTCTTTGCCCAAGTAATGATCGATGCGGTAGACCTGCTCTTCCTGGCAAATCCGCTGCAGGATGCGGTTGAGCTCCTGGGCCGAGGTGAGATCGTGGCCGAAGGGCTTTTCGATCACCACCCGCGTTTTGGTCGGATCGGCCACCATACCGGCTGCCCCCAACTGTTGGATGGCCTGAGCATAAAAGTCCGGCGCCACCGCCAGATAGAACACCCGGTGGCCACGGGTGCCCCGCTCCTCATCCAACTGGCTGAGCAGTTGCTTCAGGCGAAGATAGCCTTCTGGATCCCCGATATCCAGGCGGCAATAGAACAGGCGGCTGGCGAAGTCCTGCCATAGGGCCTCCGGCCCCAAGTCCTGGGGGGCAAACTCCTGCACGGCAGCCCGCATTTTTTCCCGATAAACCTCGTGAGTCCAATCGCGGCGGGCCACCCCCACCAAGGTAAACTCCGGCGGCAGCCGTCGCTGCACAAACAGCCGATAGTAGGCCGGGATCAGCTTGCGGGCCGCCAGATCCCCAGAAGCCCCAAACTGTACCAAAATACAGGGATCCGGAGTGCGCTCTTGGTTGAGACCAACGCGGAGGGGGTTTTCAGCCAGGGTCACCATAGAGTCGGCTCAGCTTGGGTGGATAGGGTTGGGGAAAAGAGTGGCTAGGGGGTCAGAGAACCTTCCAGGCAGCGCAGCACTTCGGCCACATTCTCACGGCTGCCGATGATGAGGGGCACCCGTTGGTGGAGGGATTGGGGAACGATATCCAGGATGGCCTCGGTGCCGGTGGTGGCTGCCCCGCCCGCCTGCTCGGCCAGAAAAGCCAGGGGGTTGGCCTCGTACATCAGGCGCAGCTTGCCCTCCGGTTTTTTCTGGGTGCCGGGATAGAGATAAACTCCGCCCTGGAGCAGAATGCGGTGAAAATCCGCCACCAAAGCGCCGCTGTAACGGGAGACGTAGCCATCGCGGCGGTGAACATACCGGACATAGTTCTGGATCCCTTCGCTCCAGTGGCAGAAATAGCCCTCGTTGAGGCTGTAGACGGAACCGCGTTCAGGAATGCGGATGTCGCTGCGGGAGAGGATAAATTCCCCCAAGCTGGGATCCAACGTAAAACCGTGTACCCCCTTGCCGACGGAATAGACCAATTGGGTGCTGGGGCCGTAGAGAATATATCCCGCAGCCAGTTGGCGACGGCCCGGTTGCAGCAGGTCTTGGTTGTCCGCTTCCGGGCGATCCTCAAGAGGGTGAAGGACGGAGAAGATAGAGCCAACGCTGAGGTTGGCGTCAATGTTGGAGGATCCATCCAGGGGATCGATCATCAGGGCCAGGCGGCTGAGGGAGCAGTTTTCCGGCAGGCGAGCCGGGGTTTTCATCTCTTCCGAGACCAGCCGACACACCAGGCCCGTTTGCTCCAAAGCGCGAATGAAGGCCCGGTTGGCATAGTCATCCATCTGTTGCTGTTCTTCCCCTTGGACATTGAGGCTGCCGGTAACCCCCAGCGCCCCTTCGATCAGTCCTGCCTGACTCAGCCGCCGGGCAATCATCTTGCCGGCCAGGGCAATGCGGTTCATCAGGGCGCTGAAGTCTTGGGCCTCTGCCGTAAAACTGCCAAACTGCTGCAAAACATGACGGGAGAGGGTGAGCACATCCCGCAACATCTCCTGTGAGGACTCTGTCCCGCCAACGCGGTCGGCGCTGCTGGACACTACCGGCGGGGAGGGAGGAGAGCTGAGAACCATACGAGGCTTCGCCAACACGAAAGAAAAACACCCATACAAGGGATCCCCGACCCCTGCGTCTTGACCCGGAGTGCAAGGACTCGGTCTTGCCAGGGCGATTGGAACCTGGGATCCCTTCTATTAGGTAGGCTGGCCGATTCCTGGCGCAGGTGCAGACAACTTACAGAGTTGCTTCAGATTTGGTTTGGATCCCTCTTTCCGGGAAAGCTCATGTTCCCCCGAAGAAACGCGGTAGGATGAGTTCTACCCCTTTTCTCCTCTCCCTACTTCGTCCCGGTTTCCTCTTGCAATGATGGCCAATTCCCCTTTCCCGCTGCGCAGCCAAGTGGTTACCCAAGGGGTACAGCGCTCCCCCAACCGCGCCATGCTCAGGGCCGTAGGCTTTCGCGACGAAGACTTCGGCAAGCCCATTGTCGGCATTGCCAACGCCCACAGCACCATCACCCCCTGCAACATGGGGATCCAAACTCTGGCGGAGCGGGCGGAGGCGGCTCTGAAGGCAGCGGGCTGTATGCCCCAGGTGTTCGGCACCATCACCATCAGCGACGGCATCTCGATGGGCACGGAGGGGATGAAATACTCGCTGGTGTCGCGGGAAGTGATTGCCGATTCCATCGAGACGGTGGTCAACGGCCAGAGCATGGATGGCCTCTTGGCCATCGGCGGCTGCGACAAGAATATGCCGGGGGCGATGATTGCCATGGCCCGCCTCAATGTACCCTCGATCTTCGTCTACGGCGGCACCATCAAGCCGGGTCACTACAATGGCCGCGACCTCACCATCGTGAGCGCTTTTGAAGCCGTAGGGGAGTTCAGTGCCGGGCGCATCTCCGAGGAAGAGCTGCTGGCGGTGGAGCGCCATGCCTGTCCCGGTGCCGGATCCTGCGGCGGCATGTACACGGCCAACACCATGTCCAGCGCGTTTGAGGCTATGGGGATGAGTCTGCCCTACTCCTCCACCATGGCTGCAGAAGACGAAGAGAAAGCCGAAAGTGCCGCCCAATCGGCCAAGGTCTTGGCAGAGGCCATCAAAGCCAACATCCGCCCGCGAGATATCATCACCCGCAAAAGCATTGAAAATGCCATCTCGGTGATCATGGCCGTAGGGGGATCCACCAACGCCGTGCTCCACTTTCTGGCCATTGCCCATGCGGCAGAAGTGCCCCTGACGCTAGATGATTTCGAGACCATTCGTGCTCGCGTGCCTGTCCTCTGCGATCTCAAGCCTTCAGGACGGTTTGTGGCCACCGATCTGCACCGAGCCGGCGGGATCCCCCAGGTGATGAAAATGCTGCTCAACCACGGCCTGCTGCACGGGGACTGCCTCACCATCTCCGGCCAGACCATCGTCGAAGTCCTGCGGGATGTGCCGGACGAGCCTAGCCCGGATCAGGAGGTGATCCGCCCTTGGCACAGCCCCCTGTATCCCCAAGGGCATCTGGCCATCCTCAAGGGGAATCTGGCTCCCGAAGGAGCAGTAGCCAAGATTACCGGCGTCAAGAACCCGAAAATTACCGGGCCGGCGCGGGTCTTCGATTCAGAGGAGTCCTGCCTGCAGGCCATCCTCTCCGGCCAGATCCGAGCAGGGGATGTGGTGGTGATCCGCTACGAAGGCCCCAAAGGTGGCCCCGGCATGCGGGAGATGCTCTCGCCCACCTCGGCGATCATCGGCGCTGGCTTGGGAGATAGCGTTGGCCTGATCACCGATGGCCGCTTCTCCGGTGGCACCTACGGCATGGTGGTGGGCCATGTGGCTCCCGAAGCCTATGTGGGGGGCACGATTGCCCTGGTGGAAGAAGGGGATCTTATCACCATCGATGCTCCGGCTCGCCTATTACACCTGCACGTGAGCGATGAAGAACTGGCTCGCCGCCGCGCCCGCTGGTCTCCTCCTGAGCCTCGCTACAAACGGGGCACCCTAGCCAAGTACGCCAAGCTGGTCTCCAGCAGCAGCTTGGGAGCAGTGACGGATTTGAACCTGTGGGATTAATTTCCCTCACCCCCGGCTCGTCTCCCAGAGGGAGAATTGGTACTTGAGAGATAGCTCCAGATTCCTGACCCTGCAGGGATCAGCCTTGCTGGGTTAAGTGCAAGAAAGCGGCAGAGATGAAGGATCCCTGCCGCTGGGTTTTATGGGCTGACGGCCTCAGAGACAACTAGGTACCGATGATCCCGCCGTCATTTTTGGTGATCACCACCACCGCCGAGCGGGGGTAGAGATTGGGGTCGTAGTCTGGCCAGCGGGAATTGACCTTGCCGGCAGCAAAGTCGTCCTCGCTGGTGCTGGCGCCTGGGTGCTGCACGTTGATGAACATGGTGCGCTGATCGGGAGTGGTGACCACACCGGTGATCTCCTGCCCAATCGGCCCGGTTAAAAAGCGGCGAATTTCCCCTGTATCCGGATCGGCAGCCAACATTTGGTTATTGCCAAAAGGAGCAAAATCCCCTTGGTTGAGATTGCTGTCGCTGGTGTCGGTCTGGATCCAGAGGCGACGGCTGGCATCGAACCACAGCCCATCGGGAGAGTTGAAGATGTTGTCTGCATTGAGGGGTTGACCTGATAGGGTGCGGCTATCTTCAGGCGGCCCGGCCAAGACAAAGAGATCCCACTCGAAACGGGTGGCTTGAGGCCGGTCGTTGGCTTCCTTCCAACGGATGATGTGACCCCACTTGTTTTTGGGACGGGGGTTGGCAGCGTTCACCTGGTCTTGTTCCCGACGGCTGTTGTTGGTCAGGGTGAAGTAGACCATGCGGGTTTGCGGATCCACCGCTCCCCACTCAGGCCGGTCCATTTTAGTAGCACCGACAAAATCCGCCGCCGTGCGGGTATTCACCAACACATCTGCTTGGCTGGTGAAGCCGTTTTCCGGGGTTAGACCGTTTTTCCCAAACACCAGCGGCAGCCACTCGCCCGTGCCATCTTCGTTGAACTTGGCCACATACAGGGTGCCATTGTCCAACAGATGTCCACCCGCCGTTTCCTTGCGGTAGGGCTCGGCAGAGACGTACTTGTAGATGTACTCAAAGCGGGCATCATCCCCCATGTAGGCCACAATCGGCTGGCCTTCCACCGGCGGCTGGAACACCACGCCTTCGTGGGCGAAGCGGCCCAGAGCGGTGCGCTTCTTGGGAGTGCTGCTGGGATCAAAGGGATCGATCTCCACCACCCAGCCAAAAGTGTTGGGCTCATTGCGGTAGTCTTGAGTGGCATCCGCAGCGGTGGGGGTGGCATTGAAGCGGATGAACTCGTCTGCCTTGTTGCTGGCCAGCTCCCAGCCGTAGCGGGAAGTCTTGGTGCTTACGCCGTAGCGCTTGTGCTCCCGGGGCAGGTTGGGCTTTTGGTCGGGGCCTTTGCTGGTGTTGCTAAAGTAGCCCGCCCAGTTCTCCTCACAAGTAAGGTAGGTATTCCAGGGAGTGACGCCGTGGGCGCAGTTGTTCAAAGTACCCCGGGTCATTGTGCCTTCAGGGCTGAACTTGGTTTTCACGAAGTCGGATCCCCGCACTGGCCCTTGGATCTCCATGAGGGTAAGACCGGTGATGCGGCGGTTGAGGCGATCCCGCACCACTTCCCAACTGCCGTCTCCCTGCTGCTTGATGTGGACAATGCTCACCCCGTGGCCATTCAGCTCTTTCAGCACCTGGTCGGGATCGCGGCTGCCATCAGGATTGGTGGGATACAAGTCGGAATCCAGCTTTTGGCCCACAGCCGCAGCATGCATAAACCGAGGCTCGACGTACTCGTGGTTAAACACCAGCAAACCCTCGGTGGAGCTGCCCTGCCAGGGATCCTTCCCTTCGATGGGGAAGAAGTGCATGCCGTCGTGGTGGGTACCCACCTGCATTCCCTGCTCGGCACCGGTGTTTTCCAGCTTGAACTGTGGATAGGTGCCGGTGATGGGAGTACCCCAAGCCAGCAGCGGTCGGGCAGTGTAGCCTTCGGGCACCACCAGTTTGTCTTCCGCGCTCACAGGAATTGCCTTGAAGCCCAGCAAAGCACTGCCACTGGCGGCTTTTGCCGATTTGGAAGCACTGTTCAGCGCAGGCAAGCCAAAAAAGGTGGCCACCGCCGCAGCAATTCCCCCCTGCAACACTTGACGCCGCTGCAAACGGCTCTCCAGGATGCTGCTGAAAGTGGGGTTGGGAGAGTGGTTACACATAGGCTCGTCTCCAGGACGAAGCTTAGGGCCATGCGAATGGATACTCACCAAATTTTCGGGCTGGAGGCCCGCACCATAGCCGCAGGCTTGGTGTCGGGAGGAAAGCCCTCCTCATATATAGGTTTGCCGGCCAAAGTCTGGATGAACTACAATCAATAAGCCCATGAGCCAGACTATATCGGTACGTTGCAAGCTGATAGTCCCACAAGAGTTGCGTCAAGAGATTGACCGCACTTTGCAGGGCTTTGCGAACGCTTGCAACCAGATTCTCGACGCCGCCAAACAAAAGAACTGCTGGAACACCGCCAAGCTGCACCACTTGGTCTATCGGCCGGTAAGGGCAGCAACGGGGCTGAAAGCCAACCACGTCTGTCAGGCGCTCCGTCGGGTGATTAGCAATGCCAAGGCGGTGAAGCAAGTCCACAAGTTCCGCCCCACCAGTCTGACTTTGGACGCGCGTACTTTTAGGTACCGAGAGTCTGAACAGACTGTTGGTGTGACCCTGATGAGCGGGCGAGTCTGGCTCAAGCTCAAGATCGGTGGTTACCAGATAGCGCTTCTGCGAGGCCAGGAGCCAACAAGTGCAACCCTGTCCAAGACCAAGCAAGGGGACTACTACATCAACATCGCTGTTGAGCTGGATACTCCCCCGACTGGCAAAACTCCAAAGGTAATCGGAGTTGACTTGGGCAGGCGGGATATCGCCACCGCTAGCAACGGACGCTCTTGGAGTGGAGAGCACATCCAGGCCGTCCGTGACCGGTTCAGCCGTGTACGCGCCAAGGTTCAATCCAAACGCACTCGCAGCTCTAGGAGGCTGCTGAGAAGGCTCTCTGGGAGAGAACGGCGCTACCAGACATGGCTGAACCATAACATCAGCAAAACCTTGGTCAGGGATGCCCAGGCTATTGGTGCGGCACTGGCTTTTGAAGACTTGACGGGCATTCGAGAGTGCCTGAATCAGAAACCTCGGAGCAAAGCCGAACGGCGCAGGACTAACAACTGGGCGTTCTACCAGCTCAGGATGTTTGTAGCCTACAAGGCTGCCATTGCTGGAGTACCTGTGGTGCTGGTGCCGCCTGCCTACACCAGTCAGACCTGCCATAAATGCCTGCACATCCACCCTGAGCGGGGTAAGTCCTACCGCAATGGTAAGTCGTTCAAGTGTGGGCATTGTGGGTGGGAAGGGGATGCTGACCATAACGCTGCTCAGGTGATCTCTCTCCTTGGGGCGACTGTAAACTCGCCTGAAATTCCGAAACTTAGCTGTCCTCTGGGGCCGCTAGGGATTGGGATAAAGCCTGCACCCTGCGCGTAGCGCGGGTGTCGGGTAGTTTACGTTGACTTCTCCTCTTGTCTTGACAAGTTTTGTTTAGAAACTTGGCGAGTCTTATAAAACAGCACCTAACCCCTGCGCTACTCTATTCGCGCATGAGGATAGGCACTACAAAGTTAGTGGCTTGAAGTTAAGAGAAGACTAAGCTCAGATCAAGCCTTGCAAGTGTAAACAATTTCTTTAGATTGAAGCAGCAGTTTCTTAATCATTTGTTGCAACAACGAGAAGAAGACTTGGTTTAAGTCAATTAGATCAAGTGCCAATAAAGTAGTCTGCAGTCCTTAGAATTGCGATTCTTATGCGATTCTTAGAGGTCTTTTCGTAACCTAGAGAACAAATACACCCCATCTTGGTGGTACAGAAGCTGGAATTGAGTTTCCTTCTGTAAAGCTTCAATCAGGATGCGGGAGAACTCTGTAGTGCTGCGCCACCCCGGATGACGGGTGTTGAGCAACACATAATCAAAGGGATCCCACTGAGAGGGCGGGGATCCATTGAAGCGTCTCTCATCTGTAAAGTAGATTACAAGTCGATGGGTGAGGTGAGGGCTGATCTCATGGGTGGTGAGAACGCCCCCTTGGGTGGTGATCTGGGCAAGAGCCTGTCGGGTTGCCTGCCAAGTGTCCAGGGAGCTGAGATAAATCGAGCCGAAAAAGGTGTACTTCCCCAAGGCCAAAAAGGCCAGCGAAGACCAGATCAGAGGCAATTTTCTATCTTTTATAAAATGGCTCTGCAAGGGATGGTTTTTCACATTCTCGATGACGGCCAAGAACAAGAAAGGAACGATAGGCAAAGCGTATTGATGTACCAGATCCCGATAGGCAGGATTGCTGGAGAGTATATTCAAACCCAGGGTAGGCAGGGCAGGGATCCAGGGATCCCAATGCCGCCAAGAGAGGCCCCAAGCCAAAGGCGCAACCAATAAAAATCCATAAAACAGGGTGTCCAGAGAGAAGACTTTGCTCAAAACCAGCATCGGTCTCAAGATTAAACCTTGAACAATTTCCGCAACAGAATTCCCTAGATAGTCGTAATGAGAAACGGCTGCCGGCTCGCTGCCGCTGAAGTGAGGAATGACCCCAAAAGTGGCTATCCCAAACCAAGCTGATCCTGCTGCAATTGCCGTCCAGCCGCCCACTTGGCAGCGCCATTGCCAGCGTTCTTGAATTCGTCCTCTTTCCCAAAGCAACAGCCAGGCTCCCAGAGCAACAACATTGAGAGATAACACCGCCTTACAGCCAAGAATGCCGCTCAAACAGAGAAGGAACCCCCTCAATTTTCCAGAGCGAATGCAGAGCACAGCCGCCAAGAAAAGAGGAACAGCTATGACCTCTGGATGAAAATCAAAAAGGTTGGCGTTAAAAATGGCCGGGTAGAGAAGATAGGCCCCGGCAATCACCATTGCTTGGCCGGGATTGATCTTGGCCTGAAGCGCAAGGTGATAAATAGCCAATGCTCCCAAGGTTAACGCCAGAGATTGGAGCCCAAACAGCCAATAGACCGAGGGGACAATGCGGTACAAAAAGCTGATGGGATAGAGAATAAAGGCTGCGTGGTCTCCCAAGATGTGGATCCCTCGAATGGTCGAAAACGGAACCTCTCCCCGACTGATTAGATAGATGGATTGGTCGAAGATGCCAAGATCATATCCTCCAGACTGAAACAGGTGATGCCGGACAACACTACAGCCAAAGAGAATGAAGAAATTAAAAATCATGATTGCCAGCAGAAGTGGAGGCAGAGGACGATCCTTCATAAGAACTAGGGCTTTTGATTTATAGATCTTGGCAAGGTAACTTTATCGCTTTTCTCAGCCTTGCGTGACATCCTAGCGAGATCTGGATTCGGCAGAGGCTCCGCCGCAATTCCGGACATTTCTCTTTCCTCGGGAGTATGAGGAATGGCTCAAGCTTGTTGGAGATAACGATACAGATGAGTTAGGACTGGTTACGACAAGAGGGTGTGATTTGGCCCAAGATGGCAGCATGTCTTGCCCCAGTTGCTTCCGGTAAATTGTTGGTCTTACCTTGCCAGGTTTTATAGGCCAATACCGCGAAGGCAAGGGCCTCTTTGGCCTTAGAAGGGATCCCCACTTGGTCGGAAGTCAACAGGGTTGTGGTCGGCAGTTGCTCCTGCAGCAGTTGCATGAGAACAGGGTTTTGGGTGCCGCCACCGCTGAGAATAACTTGATCTGGGGTCGCGGGCAAAAAGTCCCTATAGGCTTGGGCAATGGAGCAGGCCGTAAACCCTGTGAGGGTGGCAATACAGTCGTGAGCAGATATAAATTGGGTCCAAATTTGCTCCAAATAAAGGGATCCAAAATACTCCCGACCAGTGGTTTTGGGCGGTGCCTTTTGAAAATAGGGATCCCGCATCCATTCTGCAACTTTTTCCCAGTGGACTTGGCCTTGGGCAGCCCATTTTCCATCGCGATCAAAGGCTTGTTGTCCTTGGCTGGCCCGCATCACCGCCAGATCGATCAAAATGTTGCCGGGGCCAGTGTCGAAGGCCAAGGGGGATCCCCCACTGCAGAGGCTGGGGAGATAGGTGAGGTTGGCAATGCCGCCGATGTTTTGGGCCACACGATGAAGGTGGGGATGCCTCAACAGCAGCCAATCCACAAAAGCTACCAAAGGTGCGCCTTGACCTCCTGCCGCCATGTCCCGCGCCCGAAAATTGCTCACCACCGGGATCCCGGTCAGCTCGGCAATCACTGCAGCTTCACCGATTTGCAAAGTCGAAGCTTCTGGCCCACTGGGGTTATGCCAAAGGGTTTGGCCATGGCTGCCGATGAGATCGATCTGTTGGGGGGTAAGATGGGCCGCCTGGATCCCTTGCAAGGCCGCTTCGGCAAAAGCTCGGCCCAAACGAAAGTTCAAGGCGCAGATGCGATCTACCATGCCGGTTTTGGGATCCGCAGCCCGCAAAATCTCTGCCCGCAGCGTTGGGGAATAGGGGATCGTCTGGAAATGCATTAACTCCCACTGTAGGGGATCGTCACCCTCCAGGTGGACGATGGCTACATCGATCCCGTCTACCGAAGTGCCCGACATTAGGCCGACGACGATCATCTTGCTGGGGGCTCGCACCAGAGGCTTGAGAAGGTCTAAAGTTTTGCCCTCTTTCTCCCCTCCCCTTTTTAAGATACAGGCAGCGTATCCGGAGCTACCGCGTGGAGAGGATGAGTGAAGCCATCCGCTACGACCTTCTGTTGGTGGGGGGGAGTTCCTCCAACTTGATCTTGGCCCATCGCCTTTTGGATTTGGCCAAGCTATCCGGGCTAAGAATCTCCATCGCCATTTTGGAAAAAGCCCGCCAATTCGGCGGTCACATCGTCAGTGGCGCCATCTGCAATCCTCAGGTGATCGCCAAGCTCTTCCCCGATTTTGAAAGCCAAGGATTTCCCCATGAAGGGCGGGTGGAAGCCAATCATCTGAGCGTGCTGGGATCCCAACAGCGCTGGGATCTGCCGGAAGCGGTGATCCCGCCGGGATTTCGCAAGCAGGGGCAGTTCATTCTCACCCTCAGCCACGTCATCCGTTGGCTGGCCGAAACCCTGCAGGAAAAAGCCAAAGGGATCCCGAACGTTACCCTGGATGTGTTCCCTGGCTTTGCCGCCCATGAAATCCTCTACGACGGGGAGCGGGTGATTGGGGTGCGGGCGAGCGATTCCGGCCAAGTTTACGAAGATTGCATCTTTGCCGAACTCACCTGCTTTGGCGACAAAGGCTTCATTTCCAAAGATCTCATCGAGAAGTTTCAACTGCGCCCCAACCCGCAATTGTGGTCGGTGGGGGTCAAAGAGGTGTGGCAGATCCCCCAGTCCCTGCAGGGGCAGGTGTGGCATACCTTGGGCTACCCGGTTTTGGATGGCAGCTTCAGCGGCGGCTTCGTCTATGGCCTCAAAGACAATCGCCTGGCCTTAGGTCTGATCATCGGCCTCGACAGCAAAAACCCCAACCTCAACCCCCAGCAACGTCTGCAGGAGTTCAAGGCTCACCCCTGGATCCAGTCCCTGATTGCCGGCGGCAAGTTGCTCAAGTACGGGGCTGCCGTGATTCCCGAAGGGGGCTACCACAGCCTGCCCACCCGGTTTGGCGTTGAGGGAGCCCTGCTGTTGGGGGATGCGCTGGGGGTGTTGGATGTGGGCAGCTTGGCCGGGGTGGATAATGCCATGGAAACCGGCTATCTGGCGGCGGGCCTCATTCACGATGGCTTCTTGAAAGGGGATCTGCGCATCCAGGCCGACTACCAAAGGGCGGTGATGGAAAGTGCGGTGGGGCAAAACCTCTACCGCAGTCGCTATTTCCGCGAGGCTTTTCTGGAGAACTCCCGCTTGCTGGAAGAATACTTGCCTCAGGTGTGCCGCAGCGTCGATGCCGGCCATCCCTGGCTGGGATCCCTGCGCTGGGGTTTACAGGATCCCGTTCGCCGCGGACGAGAAACTCTGCGCGCCTACACCCTGCTCACCGGGCGGGTCAGCCCCAGCGAGCCACCCCCGCGAGGCTATGTGGCCCCCCACGCTGCCATTCAAGCGGATTTTGTGGCCCCCACAGCCCTGGCCCCCCAGGAATTGGCCGCTCGACCGGGCTATTTCTCGCGGCCCGATGCGGTTTTTTTTGCGGATCCCCGCTACCCCGAAGGCAACCGTCACATCCTGGAGTTCGACGCCGAAACCTGCCGCCGGTGCATCGCCACCTACGACAAGCTGAATCGCCCCACCCCCTGCGTTGCCGACTGCACAGCCGAGGTACACCACATCCGCGACCAAAATGGCATCCGCTCCCATGCCATGTCTTTGGAAAACTGCATCCAGTGCCGCACCTGCGAGATCATCTGTCCCCACTTAAACTTGCGGGTCAACCCCAGCTACGAGGGATCCGGGCCGGATTTCTATGGGCTGTAGCCGTTGCTGAGGTTAACTCAGTTCGCTGCAGCTCGCCTGATCCTGGGGGTCTAGCAACTGAGGTGAATGGATCTGGCCATCTTGGCCGGCGATCCCAGGGATCCAAGCAACCTAGGAAATTGGCTAGGTTGAGTTACGGCTTGTTGAGGATCTTTTGTCGGTGAGCGATTCTTTGGATGTCCAGGCTCCTCTGCCCGCCATTTTGGCCGATCTGCAAAAAGCCCTGGGATCCCTGGGGTTGGGCCATCTTCAGGTACAAGCGCGGCTTTCCGGCCACCGCCTGTTGCTGCGCCTAGAGGGGGATCCCTTGCCTGAGCCGGATGCTTTGCTGGGGAGCCTCTCGCCGGCATTGGAGCACATGGCGCTGACCCACAGGCAACGTCAGGTGGAGCTGTTTGGCTTTCTGGCCAATGAAGGGATCCCAGAATGGCACCGCGAGTGGCGCTACCAGCCCCAGCCCAACCCCAACAGCCCTCTGTATCGCGCTCAGCGGGGGGATGAGGTGGCCATCCAGCAGGTGTTCAATTACCTGTTGCGTCCGGAAGGGATCCAAGCACGGGTTCATTTCCATCCCAAACTGGGCCTCCTGCAGGTGAACTTGCAGGCGGCAGAAGCCCCGGATCCGGATTGGGCTAGGGATTTTCTGCGGCGAGCCTTAACCCGTCTGGAATGGACTTTTTTGCAACGGCTGCGGCTTTCTGGGCAGAAACTGGGCTCTTTTTTCCCGGCCTGGAGCCAAGAGTTCGATCTCAAACAGCCTGCCTTTTGGCAGTCCCCGCAGGTGCCCTTGACCGGGCGATCCCCCATCTCAGAGAGAGAAATCTCTCCGCTGGATAAGCCGCCACCCCCTTCTCCTGCCTCCCAGACTGAATCTCCGGGTGTCAGTTGACGGAGGAGATAGTAAGTAGCCGAGCGTTTGCAGCCGCTGGCTGAGCGTATTCTGAAGGACAGTGCTCGTTGGGGTTGGCCATGCGGGTTGTTTTTTTCGGCACGCCAGAGTTTGCCCTGCCTTCGCTGCGGATCCTGTTGCAGCCGCAGTCTCCCTTTGAAGTGGTGGGATTGGTCTGTCAGCCGGATCGGCCCCAGGGGCGAGGGCAAAAGGTGCTCCCGCCCGCTACCAAAGTGTTGGCTCAAGCCCACGGGATCCCTGTGTGGCAGCCTGTCCGCTTGCGGCGGGATCCCCAAGTGCTGGCGGCTCTGGAGGCGCTGGCTGCCGATGTGTTTGTGGTGGTGGCCTACGGCCAGATCTTGCCCCTGACGGTGTTGCAGATGCCCAAGCTGGGCTGTGTGAATGTGCATGGATCCCTCCTGCCCGCCTATCGTGGCGCTGCCCCCATCCAGTGGGCTATTGCCAACGGCGAAACCGAGACCGGCGTAACCACCATGCTCATGGATGAGGGAATGGATACGGGGGCCATCCTGCTCCAGGCCAAGCTACCCATTGGGCCAGAGCAAACCAGCCTAGAATTGGCACCCCAACTGGCTCAACTGGGGGCAGAACTCTTGGTGGAAACGCTCTTGAAATTGGAGAAAGGGGAACTCACCCCTATTCCTCAGGATGGATCCCGGGCAACCTACGCCCCTTTGCTCAAAAAACAAGACTTTCACCTCGACTGGCAGCGCCCTGCCCAGGCCTTGCACAACCAAATCCGCGCCTTTTCTCCCGACTGTTTCACCAGTTTGAGGGGGCAGCGGATCAAAATTGTCCGCTCCGCCTCTCCCCAACTGCACTCGCCACCCCCTGAAATCCCCCAGGGCAGTCCCGGAGAAGTGGTGGGGTTGGCCAGAGGAGAAGGGATCTACGTAGCCACAGGAGAGGGATCCCTATTGATCCGGCGGGCGCAGCTGCCTGGCAGAAAAGAACAATCGGCTTGGGACCTGGTCAATGGCGGCCAGCTCAAGGTGGGGATGCGTTTTGAGCCACTCCCGGATGCTTGAGAGCCATACAGGGATCCCTTGAGCGCGGCCAACCCAAAGACGGCGAACCTGTCCGTTGCCTTGATTCTACTCTCTCTCTCTGGGAGAAAGGCTGGGGGTGAAGACTACTCCGGCTGGGGAAACTCCTGCCAAAGGTTGGTGCGCTGGCGCAAGCTGAGGAACTGTCCGCCGCCGAGGATAAGGTGATCCAAGACCGGGATCTGTAGCAGTTGCCCCGCTTGCAAGAGTTGCCGGGTGAGGGCAAGGTCTTCTGGGCTGGGATCCAAGCTGCCGGAAGGGTGGTTGTGGGCGACGAGGATGCGACTGGCCCCCTGTTTGATGGCGCTGCGGAAAGTCTCCCGCGGATGAGACAGGGTTTCGGTGGCGGTGCCCCGGGTTACAATCTGCTGGCTGAGCAGACGGTGCTTGACATCCAAGTGCAAGACGGCAAAGTGCTCTTGAGATTCCCACATCAAGTCACCACTCAGAGCTATAGCCGCTTGTTCTGGCGACTCAATGGCTGTCCGGTCTGGCGGACGACTCAAAAACACCCGTCGTCCCAGCTCGATGGCGGCCAACACTGTGGCTGCCTTGGCCGGGCCAATGCCTTCGATCTGGATCAGCTCTCCGGCTTCCACCTGGCGCAACTGGGCCAAGGGATCCCCTTGGGCTTCTAACTTTTTCAGGAGCAACTGGGCGAGGCCGACTGCCGAGAGCTTGCCTGGCCCCTGGCCAGTGTTGAGCAAGATGGCCAGCAGCTCGGCGTGGGAGAGGTGCCTTGCCCCTTGGCTGAGCAGCCGCTCGCGGGGACGATCTTGGGCAGGAATATCGCTGATGCGCAGCACGTACTGGCTCATCTGGGGCCTAGGGAGGAGAAGAGGTTTTTTTCAACAGCCAAAAGGGACTGCGGCGCTCGACGACCCGCCAAGATCCCAGAATGGCTGCCTGTTCGCCCTCGGGAGCTGTAAGTTCAGCTACAAAGGGATCCCAGGTAACCAGGTAGTCGGGCGCCTGCCCCTGGGCTTGCCAGTCGGCCAGCTCTTCTGGGCTGGCGGCGTAGGGAACCTGCAGCGGGCTATAAAAATAGGGTACAAAAGAGCGAAAGCCGTACAGGCCCACCGTTCCAGAGAGAGCCGGCTGGGCGTTGTTTTCGGAAGTGGCAAACTGCCGGAAAAAGTGGACGGCTCCTCCCTGGGTGTGTTGCAGCAGGCGGGGGAAGACCCAGCACCAGGCCAGTTGGGCGCTCAGTCCGGTGGCCAAGAGTAGGATCGCCCATCCCCAACTTTTGTGCCGACCCCCGATCCAGGCCAGCCCCCCCAGCACCAAAAGCAAAGCAGGGCCATAGGCGAAGCCGGGCCAATCCACATCGGCTTGCAGATAGCCCAGCGCCAAGCTGTCCGATAGGCTCTGGAAAAGCTCGGGAAGAGGGATCCCCAAAGCTTCCAATCTTTTCTCGGCCACCGACATCAGCAGGATGGGATCCTGGGATCCCAGCCAGGGCAGCAACAGCCACAGGGCCAGCCAAAACAAGCCACTGAGCAGGATCCAGGCACTTTCCCAAAAACTGGGCCCTCTTTTCTCAGCAACCAGGCGCTGCAAGCGCAGGGCAGCAAAGTAGGCCCCAATGGGGTACAGCAGCGAGGTGTAGTGAACCAGCTTGGTTTGCACCAGCAGCGAAAACAGGGCCAGCACCACCCCAAAAGCCACCAACAGCAGAGATTCTGCCCGCCGAGTCAAATCCACCGAGCCCACGCTCCTGGGGATGGGCTGCAGGATCTCGGCCAAAGCCAAAGAACCCCAGGGAAAGCACCCTAGGGCAAAGGCCAACAGATGAAAATAAACCGGGCCGGGATGCCCATCCGAGGTGGTGAGGATGCGCCATTGGTAGCGCCCAAACTCTTCCACCCATTGCGGCCCCCGTTGCACCCCCTCCAACGCCAGCCAAGTGAGGGGAATAGCCACAGCTAGGCTGAGGAAAACCAGGCTCTCCCCCCATCGAAGGGGAGGATCCCGTTGCCAGAGCTTGTAGAGGATCCAGATAGCCAGGGGCAACACCAACCCCACCGGCCCTTTGGCCAACACCGCCAAGCCCAGAGCCAGCGCCCCCACCGCCTTCCAAACCCGACCGGAGCACCCCACCCGACGCGCCTGATCCGCGGCCAACAGGGATCCCAGACCCACCCCCATCCCCAGATTCAACAGCGGGTCGATGAGGCCGGTTTTGTAAAAAAACAAGGGCAGGTAGCCCGTCAGCAGTAGGATCCCCCACAGGCAGCCAAACCCCACCCCACGCAGATGGGATCCCCACCCCACCAATAGCGCCACTGTGATCCCGCCCACCCAGGCATTGGGCAACCGCGCCGCCCATTCGTTCATCCCCAAAACAGCCATGGACAGGGCCTGCAGCCAAAAAAACAGGGGCGGCTTTTCAAAAAAGGGCTCCCCGTTGATCGCCAACGAGAGCGGATCCCCGCTGGCCAGCATCTGCCGCGCCAAGCTGGCGTAGATCAGCTCATCCCAGTCGAACAGATAGGGGATCCCCTGCCCCCATAGGAGCCATAGCCCGGCCAAAAAACCCATCCCCAAGGCCCATCCCAGGGATCCTTTGAAAGGCAAGCAGGCCGGGAACCTAAGCATGGAAGGCCGCCCATCGTTCCACCCGGCCCACATTTTGAGGCGACCGCATCAGCCGCAGCAACTGGGCTGCCAGAGCGGATCCCTCCATCTCCGCCGGAATTTCCACCCCACACCAACGGCTGGAGCTACCCTGCAGGGCAGCTATCCACTCCGGGGCAAGGGATCCCCGCGCCACCCCGATCAATTGCGGCAGAGGCTCCCGACGATACAGCCCAATCCAGCGCAAGCCCAGTTGAAAAGGCCCCGGTCGGAAACGGGGGTTCAAGCGGCCATCCGCCTCAAACTTGCTCAACATCACCTGCAGAGAGCAGATCTGGCGAGTATTGAGCGCAGGAGCCGAAGGCACAAGGCGGGCGCGGAACGTGGCAACCATCTCCGCAAAGGGGATCTGAACGGTCTGCTCTTCTCCCGGCGCAGTGTCGAACGCATAGCCGTAGGCGGGGCTGTCCCAGCCGCCTTGATCCCGCAGTAAGACCTTATACCGCTGCCCATCCCCTCGCAGGCGCAGCTCCAGACCGGCAAACCCCGACAAGTCCAGCGGCGGCTGCCAATTGCGGGTGCGCGTGGAAACAAACCCCCCAAAGTTGGCCGTGGAAACTTGCCCTGTAAACAGAAGCTGCCCCTCCCCCCACTGCAACTGGCTTTGGCTCACCCCTCCCATGACCACATCGTCCAAAATGCCCCAAAACCGATGCAAATCCGGGTTGGGCCGGCGAAAGTCGAACAGCATCCGCTCCGTTTGCCCACTGCTGCGCAATTGCTCCAGATAAGCCTTGGCCGTTGGTGGATCCCCCAAACCCAGGATCACGGTTGCTGTCGCCCAATCTGGCGTATGGCTCACCTCCACGCCCTGCTGCCGCAGCGCCTCCGCCAACCCGTCAGGCAAACCTTCCCCCACTACCCCCACCTGGATAGGAGCCGACTCGGCAAGAGAAGGTAGCACACAATCATCCTCCACGGCCTGGAACCCATTCTGAACCCAACGCCACACCTCCGCCAAAGGCAGGGCCTCATAGTAGGTGAGTGTGTTCCAGAACCGCCCCAGATCCCAAGGCATGAGTCTACCTCGTCTCTTCAGCTAGAAGCCGCAGGAGCCCCGCCTTCTGCCCGCAGGTCGAGGGCCGGGAAGAATCCGAGGAAAATACAATAATCAATATCAATACAATAATAATAACAAGGCCATGACCCAAGTCCTGACCGTTTCCTGCAAGCTCAAGGTGTCTGAGTCGCAAGCCGCAAAATTGGATGCGACCTTGGATGCTTTCCTCCAGGCGTTGAACTGGGTAACCAAAACACACCCGAGAAGGTAGTTAACGCAGTCAAACTCCAATCTCTGTGCTACCACGAAATCCGTGCCTGTTTCGGCTTGTCCAGTAATTTGGCTCAACAGGTCTGCAGACAGACAGCGTCTGCCCGCAAGTGGCACAACAGAAAAACCGCCCGGTCAAAGCGTTGTCGCTACGCGACGCTAACGCGAACAAGGGCGGCTTTGCTACCTATGATGCTCGTCTCTTTTCGTTCCGCGAGAAAGACTGGACGGTGTCGCTGACCACGGTGGAGGGTCGAGAACGCTTTGAGCTGGCAATTGGTCATTACCAGAGAGAACAGTTGGCAGGCTCCAATCCCAAATCGGCCACTCTGGTCAAGCGCAAAGACGGTTCCTACTCCATTCAAATCTGTGTGGAAACGGAGCCGTCCCCACCGCAACGCACGGATAGGGTGCTGGGGGTGGATTTGGGCAGGACGGATATTGCCCATACGTCAGAGGGGGACAACTGGAATGGACAGCAGTTGAACAGCGTCCGAGACCACTACTTGCGGTTGAGGGCGGTACTCCAACGCAAAGCCGGTAAGGGCACACGCAGTTGGCGGCGCAGATGCAGAGAACTGCTGCAACGGCTGTCTGGCAAGGAGAACTGAGACAGTTTCTGGAGTACAAGGCTCTGCGTGCAGGGGTTTCTCTGATTCTTGTTCCGCCTGCCTATACATCCCAAACTTGCCACCGGTGTCTGCACATCCATCCCGACCCTGCGCGATCCTATCGCAGTGAGAAGAAGTTTGAGTGTGAGCATTGTGGATGGGAAGGGAATGCGGACTTGAATGGGGCAAATATGATCGCGCTTTTGGGGGCTGCTGTAAACCAGCCCAGAGGCTAAGCCTACGGCTGGCTTCGCGAACGTGGTTGGCTTGCCAACTACAGGGCTACCGAAAGCCCGCTCTCTATCTATACGTCAGCATGAGTGCGGGAGTATGTCACGTCTCAAGACCAAAATCTGAGGCTTGGCTTTGATCTATGGCCGAGCCATAAGCCATGCCGGGGAGCCAATGAAGAAGACTCTCGGCCACCCCGGCGCTCTGGGCGATCCCAACCCCTATCGCCAACCTGCCCGATCCATGACTCTTAACGCATCAGGGGTGACGCGGCCAATGCTGGCGGCGTTGATCGTATCTTCCTTAAAGGTGCCAAGGCTGGCCACCACCGAGTCGATCTCAGCCCCGGGCAGTACCGGGTACTCATTGTTGCTCTGGGCAAAAATGGCCTGCGCCTCTGGCCCGGAGAGAAACTCCAAAAATTGGATGGCCGCGTCTTTGTTGGGAGCTGTTTTCAGAATGCCGGCCCCGCTGATGTTGACGTGGGTGCCACGATCCTGCTGGTTGGGGAAGAAGACGCCGATTTTCTCGGCTACGGCGCGATCTTCTGGATTGTCGGATTTGATCAAACGCGGCAAATAGTAGGTGTTGGACAAAGCCACGTCTCCCACCCCGGCGGCCACGGCCTTGATCTGATCCGTGTCTCCCCCTTCCGGCGGACGGGCAAAGTTGGCCACCAAGCCCCGGGCCCATTGCTCCGTTTCCGGGATCCCGTGGGCCAAGATGATCGAAGCCGTCAAGGATTGGCTGTAAACGTTGCTGGAGGAGCGGGTGAGCACCTTGCCCCGCCATTTGGGGTTGGCCAAGTCCTCATAGGTGGACAACTCCTTGGGATCCACCTTGTCTTTGTTGTACATGATCACCCGCGCCCGCTTGGTGAGGCCAAACCAGTACCCCTCTGGATCCCGCAGAGACTCGGGAATATTTTTGGAGAGCGTCTCCGACTGGATGGGTTGAAACAAGCCCTCGTTCTGAGCGCGCCACAACCGGGCAACATCCACCGTCATGAAGATGTCGGCGGGGCTGTTGGATCCCTCGCTGCGGATGCGCTGGACGATCTCATCGGCGTTGCCCTGCACCCAATTCACGGTAATGCCCGTTTTCTGCTGGAAAAGTTCGTACAATTTCTCGTCTGTGCCGTAGTGCCGCGAGGTGTAGAGGTTCACTTCCCGATTGGCGCCATGGGCCGGACGCAGAAGAGACCCTGCTGCCAGAGCCGCAGAACCTAGCGTGGCTCCACTGACAAATTGCCGTCGCGATAAGCGCATACCCAACTCCTAAGCTCAAAAACATCTCAAGAGACAGAGCTCGACCGGCCAAGCTGGCCATGCCTCTCTCTGAGAAAAAACCTGAAAGCTACGCCCAAAGGACAAAGGCGGTTCCCGCAAATCTCACTCTGTTGACCCTCATCTTAGGCCAGCTTTATTGAGACTTTTATTCAAGAACCTCGCCTTGGGGCAATGATAGAGGATCTCAAGTACTGGGTCAAGCTCTTAGAAGTTTTTCTCATCTCTCACCCTTTGGGATGGAACTGGCCAACTTCCCCCTGTTCTCGACAGCACTCGAGATGGCCGGCGACCCAGCCGATCTTGCCGATCTTGTTGAGCAATCGGTCTGTGGCCGGAGCCCCGCGGAGCAGTATTGACAACACCCGCAAAAGCTGGAAGGGCTTCGGGTATAACGGGAGCAGGGTAGATGACAGAGCTATAGTGAGCTCCCTTTCGAGATCGCCTCATGCACAGGTGCAAGAGAATAGCAGGGATCCGGGCGTCTCTATCCTTGTCTGCGGCTACAACGACTTAGTGGAGCTCACTCTCCAGGCCCTAGAGGCTTTTGGACAGCGGGCTGTGGTGGTGGCTCCCGGCCCACGGCCCTATCCGAAAGAGGACTGGGAATACCTGCAGGGGGATCCGCGACAGCCGGAGGTGTTACGGCAAGCTGGGATCGAGCGGGTCAAGGTGGCGCTGCTGCTGGAGGACGATGACCAAGCCAACTTTGAGCTGGCTTTGCTGATTCGAGATCTCAACCCACAGGTGCGCGTCGTCTCGCGTCTGTTCAACCACAGCCTTGCCCGCTATCTCGACTCGGTTTTGCCGCAGCATTTTTCCCTATCGGTGGCGGCTTTGGCTGCCCCGGCTTTTGCCCTCAAGGCCGTTTCCGACGAATTTGTTGGCTACTTTGAGCTGCCCCAGTTGGAAGCCCAGCCGGCCACACTCCCGCCAGAGCTGGCAGATCCGGCTTATTTCGTCTCAGACCAAGAGACCAGCCTCTGGAACGTGGTAGAGCTGACCATCGGATACAACTCCCGCCTGCTGCATATGCCCCTCTCGGAGCTGGAGGAAACTTTTGGGGCGCGGGTGCTGTTTCATTACCCGGTGGATGGGCTTTCTAACTTTTCCAAACAGCGAGTTTTCGACGACTTTGACCACGAGGCAGAGCTGCTGGAGGGGGATCGCATTTTGGTCATTTGCAACCCCAGAGCCTACCTGCAACTGCTGGAACGCAACGGGCGACGGGGCTCCTCACGGGCGCAGCGCTGGGCCAGCGAACAGGTGCAGGATAAGCGACAACAACGGCAAGGCAGGTTGCTGGGGCAGGGATCCCTCGTGTCTTGGCTGCACAGGGGAGTGCAGGGACTCCTGCAGGTCAAGCCCATCGTGCGCACCCTCACCTTCACCCTGGGGGCCATGTTGGTGCTGGGGGTGATCAATTTCAGGATGATCGGCAAACCCGTCTTCGATGGGCTGTTGCTGACGATTGTGGTGCTGACAGGGGGCTACGGGGATATCGAGGCTTTTCAACAGCCGGAAACGCCGCTGGGGGCGAAGGTGCTGGCGGTGATGATGACCTTGGTGGGGGCCGCCCTGGTGGGGTTGATTTACGGCTTGGTGACCGACAAATTGGTGAGCAGTCGCTTTGGCTTGGGCCAGGCTGCCCGCATGCCCAAACAAGACCATGTGGTGATAGCGGGGTTGGGGCGGCTGAGCTATTTGGTGCTGCAGTTGTTGCGGCAGATGGGCTATGAGGTGGTGGCTGTGGATCCTCATACCGAGAACCCTCTGCTGGAGGCGGCGGAACGGGAGGGGGCAGTGGTGATTCGTGGGGATTATGCCCTGGCAAGCACGCTGCAACAGGCTCGCATTCAGGGCAGCCGCTGCCTAATCTGCACCACCCCTGACGATCTCACCAACCTGGAGACGGCCCTGACGTCCCACAGCCTGCAACCGGGGATCCGCACCATTTTGCGGGTTACCGATCCCGAATTGGCCGCTCGGATGCAGCGCCACATGCAGACGCTGGGGATCAGCTACAGTGCTACCGGGTTGGGGGCACGGGCTTTTGCCACCGCAGCACTGGTGGGATCCGTCTACGGCACCCTGGCTTGGCAGGGGGAAACTCTGCTGGTGACGCTGCTGGAGGTCTCGGCCGATTGCCACTACCTGGGGCTATCCTTGCGCCAACTGGCCCAGGACTATGACCTGGTGATCTTGCTGCATCGCTCCCGACCGGGGAAACCCTGTGTTTTTCCCAAGATCTGGCAAAAAGAGGGCAAGACCCCGTTGAAAGAAGGCGATCAACTCTATGTGATGGGAACGGTGGGATCCCTGATTCGCCTGACCCAAGGACGGCCTCTTCCCCCAGAGCTGTATCAAGTGCGCCTTTTGGAGTGTCGCAACCCCTATTTTGAAGATGAGATCCTTTCAGCTTTATCGTTCTACGCACGCCTGCCCAAGACGGCCCTGAAACCCCTATTGGGCTGTCTGCCGGCGGTGGTGAGCCCACCCCTTCCCCGTGACAAGGCAATCAAGTTAGCCCGCCAACTGCGCAAAATGAGCACTGAAGTGCAGGTGTTTGCCCAGGCGCAGCCTGCCCATTGGATCCCTGCAGCCATGAACGAAAACAGCGAGAGTAATCTGAATTGATTTGGACACTGTTCTATTTATTGGTCTATTCTGCACTCCGTAGTCCAAAACATCTCGTTATGGGCAGTTGGACATTTAGGAGATAGGCTTTTCGGCTGCAAGTCGCACAAAGCGATTTTGGTTGTAGAGCTGCTGAGCCACCACTGCGAAACCCACCCTCTCCAGCAACCACACCAGGTCTTCGGCGCTGAAGCGATTGTGCTCGTAGAAGTGGGTAAACTGATCCAGCAGCGTTTCCAAAGGGGTATCGGGCTGGAAGAGTTGGGCCTCTGTATCGGCATCGAAGTAGAGGCTGAGCGGGGCGCGCACCCAATCCACCAGCAAAAATCGCCCCCCCGGCTTGAGTAGACGCAACACCTCCTGCAACAAGCGCAAGGGCTGCACCATCTCGTGCAACACCACCACTGCCTGAGCTGCATCGATGCTGTTGGCCGCAAGCGGCAAGTGAGGGTCGTGCAGGTCGGCCTGCAGCAGCTGGATTCCAGGGATCCCTTTCAAATCTGCCGCCGCTCGCTCCAACATGTAGGGCATCACATCCACCCCGATGAAGTGTCCTCCGGGATAGCGTTGCGCCCACTGACCCAGAGCAAACCCCGGCCCGGTTCCCAGATCCAACAAGCGCGGTGCAGGAGGCAGACAGGGCTCGATGTGCATCTGCCAGAACTGCCAAAACGCTTCGTTAAAGCGCCCAGGAGCTGTTGCCAGCATGCGCTCGCAGAAGCTGGGGCCACGGTGGTGCTGGTAGAGAAGCTGAAAGGTATCGAGGCCGGTCTGGGGCATGGCTGAAGATTGTTGAGAAAATTGCTAGAGGGATCACCAGAATTCGCTGATGGGCTGAAAAGAGCATCGGGGGATCCCCAAAAGTAAGGCCTAATGTCGGCCTAACGAGCCGTGGGAGCGCTGGAAAAGTTGGCAATGCCGGTCTCCAGGTCGCTAAAGCAGGTCAATACCTTTTCCATAGAGGTGAGGTTGAGGACGAGGGCCACATTTTCCGGCACGCAACAGAGGCTAATGTTGCCCCCAGCAGCACGGCACTTGCGCAAAGCAGAGATCAACACCCCCAGCCCAGAGCTGTCCATAAAAGTGACCGACGACATATCGATCAACATATTGGTGTAACCGAAATCTATAACTTGCTGGAGCAACTGCCGAGCTTCTGAAGCAGCCTTGGCATCAAAACGACCCTCCAGCGGCACAATCGCCAGTTTTTGCCCTTGCGGAGTTTCAGCAGTACGGATGCGCAGCTTGAAATCCATCGTTTCCAGTGAAGACCTCATGCCCCACCTTAACACCATCCGCTACCGCCCACCAGGAAATCTTGTGAAGATCCCCAGGGACAGCGCGGCTCCCTCCAAAAACATCTGCCCTCTCGCCCCCAGCTCCTCTCCCAACAAGCCAGAGGGAAGCCGTGTAAACCCATGAAGTAAGAGCCGCCCCAGAGCTTAGCAGGAACTCCATCCCCCGCAGGGAAGGGATCCGGCCTCGGCCACAAATTCCGCATCTTAGGCGGATCTACCTACAGCATAGGTTGCAGGGTTAAAGCCTCCGAGTCTATGGAGGGAAGGGACATGTGCAAACGGGGACGGTGCATAGAGAGCAACTGGGCCAGCCGCTTGCGCAGCTCGGTGCGGGGCACAATCGCGTCGATCAGCCCTTGGGCCAGCAGGTACTCGGCGGTTTGGAAGCCTTCTGGCAGCTTGCCCTTGCCGATGGTTTGCTCGATTACGTTGGGCCCGGCAAACCCCACCTGCGCGCCCGGCTCGGCCAGGATCAAATCTCCCAGCATGGCAAAGCTGGCAGTTACCCCGCCATAGGTGGGATGGGTGAGCACGGAGATGAACAATTGTCTGGCGTCGCGGTGCCTTTGTAGGGCGGCTGAGGTCTTGGCCATCTGCATCAGGCTGAGGATCCCTTCCTGCATGCGGGCCCCCCCCGAAGCCGAAAAGAGGATCAAGGGCAGGTGATCGCAGGTGGCCCGTTCCGTGAGGCGGGCGATCTTCTCTCCCACCACCGAGCCCATGCTGCCGCCCATGAAGCGAAAGTCCATCACTCCAATCGCCACCGGGATCCCTTCCAGGCTTCCCAACCCTGTCAGGACGGCATCCTTGAGCTGGGTGCGCTCCTGGTAGGTGGCCAAGCGCTCGGAGTAGGGCTTTTGGTCGAAAAAGTGCAGGGGATCCGTGGGAGCCAGGTGTTCGTCCAGGGGCTGCCAGGATCCGGGATCCAAAAGCTGTTCCAGACGCTCTGGGGCTGTAATGCGGTGGTGATGCCCACAGCTAGGGCAGACTTGCCAGTTTTGCTGCAGATCCTTGGTGTAGGTCAGGGTGTCACAGGCAGGACACTTTTGCCAGAGGCCATCGGCAATTTCTCTCACCTGACGCTCTTTGTCGAAGGGGCTGCTACCTGTCAGGTTTAGAGAGGTTTGTCTGCGCCGTTCCGCAAACCAATCCAGTAGAGACATAGCTGTTGAAACACCTTTTCTGGCCAGGGATGTTGAGAGCCCTGCCGGTGAGCTGCGAAACACATCTCAACGTTCTCAAGCTATCAAAGAATCGCCCGACTGAAAATAGAGACAACAGCAAGCGATGGAGACTCGGTGGCAGGTGCTGACCACAGGGGATGGATCCCTGACCTTTTTCTCGGAAGAGTTTGGACAGGCTTTTCACAACGTCAGTGGTGCCGCCCAGGAGGCTTTGGAGAAGTTTGTCCGCCCTTGCCGGCTGGATCGGCTGCCGTTGGAACGGGATCCCGCCCAGCCCATTCGCCTTTTGGATATTTGCTTTGGCTTGGGCTACAACTCCGGCCTTGCCCTAGAAACCATTTGGCAAATCCGGCCCCACTGTTCTGTAGAAGTAATCGGCCTAGAGCGATCCCCGGAAGTGCCTCGCCAGGCTTGGCAGGCGGGGGTGGGATCCACCTGGAGCTTTGGGCAAGAATGGCAACACTGGATTGAACAGGGATCCTGGCAATCGGAGCGCTGGCGCGGAACGCTGCTGTGGGGCGATGCCCGGCAAACGGTGTTGCAGGTGCCGCTGGGGTGGGCAGATGCGGTGTTTTTGGATCCCTTCTCCCCTTCGGTTTGCCCAGAGCTGTGGACGGTGGATTTCCTGCGGGCCGTGGCTGAACGGATGCGACCAACCGGCATTTTGGCCACCTATTCCTGTGCAGCGGCGGTGCGAGCGGCTCTGTTGGAAGCAGGGCTTTTCATCGGCTCTACCCCCCCGGTAGGTCGTCCTTGGCCGGGGACAGTGGCCTCGCCCCAACCTGACCACCTGCCGCCTCTTTCCCCCATGGAGTGGGAGCACCTGAAAACTCGCGCTGCCGTGCCCTACCGGGATCCCACCTTGAAAGGAGATAGAGCGCAAATCCGGCTGCAACGCCAACGGGAACAGCAGGGATCCCCTTTGGAGCCCACTTCCGCTTGGAAACGCCGCTGGCCTGTGCAAGCCTAGAGAGTGGCGTTGCCGGAGTTCAGATCTGGACAACTTTTCCCAGGATTGCTGCCCGAGTGTATCCAAGACACCTGCGCTATTCCCGTACCCTTACGCAAGCCACCATTTCTTGACAAAGTTAAGCTAGGATGAAACTTTTCTGCTGTGAATGCCATGTCCTCTGAGGAGTCCCTCCCGCTGACGCGAGCAACCTCTGCCGGTACGCTGATCGCCCTTTGTGCTGAACAGCACCGCGTCATCCTGCAGTTTTTGACTCGCCTGTCTCGAGCGCCGGAGTTGGATCTGGAGCAGCGACGCCTCTGTGTACAAAGGTTGCGACAGCGCCTCTCCCGCCACATTCAACTGGAGCGCCATGTTCTCTACCCCCTGCTCAGGTCGGCTCTCCAGGCGGATCCCCACCTCAGCGCCCAAACTGAGCGGCTGGAGCAACATCTGCGGGATCAGATCCCGGAGCTGACGCGCTTTTTGCACCAATCAGAGCGCACCCCGCAGCAGGTGGATCCTTCTGCTGCCCTTCACTTCTATCGGCAATTGCGGGCTCAGTTTGATCAGGAGGAGAAAATCTTGCATCCCCTCTTTGCCCAGCATGTTTCTCCCGAAGCAGAGCAGCAGCAGTTGCGTCTGTTCCGCAAACGCCTGCAAGCCAGCGCTGCTTCCAATCGCTCTGCACATAGCCGTCGCGTTGCTTTGAATGAGCTGGAACGGCAGGCGATAACCCGCCCTGTCTTGCCCAACGAGCGCTTCTGGTCGCTGCAGGGCAACACTGTGCAAATGTCCGCTCCCTAGCCAACGACGGTCTTGTTGTTGGAGGCTAGTGGTGGTATTTTTGCTGCAATCGGCTCCCTGACCCCAAAACCATGCAGCCCTGGGATCCCGAAACCTACGTCGATCAAATGGCCCAACTGCTGCAACTGCCCCTGCATCCTGAACACCGAGCAGGGGTGATCGAAAATTTTGCCCGCTTTCTGCCCATTGCTCAACAGGTGCTGGAGTTCCCGTTGCCGCCGATAGTTGAGCCAGATCCCACCTTTGACTCGCAAGTATGACCGGCGATCCCCATCTTCTCGGCAGCGCCGACGCGGTCTCCATTGCCAGGGCTGTCCGCCAGGGATCCGTGAGTGCCCAAGCGGTGGTGGCCGCCTGTCTGGAGCGGATTCGCCGGCGGGATCCCCAGCTCAATGCCTTCACAGCCGTGCTGGAGGAATCGGCTCTGCAAGCAGCGGAGCAGGTGGATCGACAGGTGGCTCAAGGGATCCCGGTGGGCCCGCTGGCAGGGGTGCCCTTTGCCGTCAAGAACTTGTTTGACGTGGCCGGCCTCACCACCCTAGCTGGCTCAGTAATCAACCGCGAGAACCCCCCGGCCATCCAAGATGCAACAGTGGTGGCTCGTCTCAAGCAGGCAGGGGCGATCTTGGTGGGCACCCTCAATATGGACGAGTATGCCTATGGCTTCGTCACCGAAAACAGCCACTACGGCCCCACCCACAACCCCCACGATCTCAACCGCAGTGCGGGGGGATCCTCTGGCGGCTCGGCAGCAGCGGTGGCAGGAGGTTTGGTGCCCCTTGCCCTGGGCAGCGACACCAACGGCTCGATTCGGGTACCGGCCTCTTTGTGTGGCGTCTACGGCCTCAAGCCCACCTATGGCCGTCTGTCGCGGGCAGGGGTGGCTCTGTTTGCCGCCAGCTTCGACCACGTGGGCCCCTTGGCCCGTTCGGTGGCCGATATTGCCCTCAGCTTCGATGTTATGCAAGGGCCGGATCCCCAAGATCCCGTCTGTACCCGGCGTCCTGTGGATCCCACCTTTGGGCAGTTGGGGCAGGGGATCGAAGGCTTGCGCATCGCGGTGGCGGATGATTACTTTGCCCGAGGGGCAGAGCTCCCCATCTTGGCCGGAGTAGAAAAAGTGGCCCAAGCCCTGGGGGCCCGCCAGACTGTGCGGATCCCGGAAGCCCAGCGCGCCCGCGCCGCCGCCTACCTGATCACGGCTGCCGAGGGAGCCAACCTGCACCTGCCCAACCTGCGAACTCGCCCCCACGACTTCGATCCGGCCACCCGGGATCGCTTTTTGGCCGGAGCTTTGCTGCCCGCCAGTTGGATCTTGCAGGCACAGCGCTTTCGCCGCTGGTACCGCCAGCAGGTGCAGACCATTTTTCAGGAGATCGATCTGTTCATTGCCCCCACCACCCCCTGCTCTGCCCCCTTACTTGGCCAAGAGAAGATGGTGATCGATGGGGTAGAAGTTCTCACCCGGCCCAACCTCGGCCTCTACACCCAGCCCCTCTCGTTTATCGGTCTGCCGGTGCTTTCGCTGCCGTTGCGCGAGAGTGGATCCCTGCCTTTTGGCGTACAACTGGTGGCCGCCCCCTACCAAGAAGCCAAGTTGCTGCGGGCAGCCGCCTATTTGGAGAAGCTAGGGATCCCCAATGCGCAGCCGGTTTGAGCCATGAAGAGCCCTACTTTTGCAGCACATCTAGCGCTAGAGCTCGTGGGCATCTTCTCATGAACACTAAATATGTAGATGAACCGGTTGTGTGGTCAAGACAAGATTTCAATTGCTTTTGAGGAGCCGCTTTAGTCTCTGTGTAGCCTGTGGGTAACGTCTGAAGCTGTATTGGGGCAGAATCTTTGGCCTTGGCTCGCAAGAGAGATTGGGGCACCGGATATTAAAGTAAAATTAAGCTCCCAGTTGTTGTATCAAATGCCTCCTTCTCCAGGCTTGGCCAATAGAATGAACAGCATAAAATAGACACGGCACCCCCACCTGGACTCTATAACCCTATGGATCATCCTGATTCTGTGGCTCGGCGCTACATGAAACTGTGCGAGGCCTATCTCTCTCTCAACGAAGCCTTCGACAAATTGGATCAGTCCCACAGCCACCTACAGCGCCACTTCAAACGACTCCTTGGCTATTTCAGTGCTGCCCAACAAGCTCTGGTTCAACTGCCGCTCTTGCAACAGCGGATTGAGCAGAGCGACCGCTGGATGAACTCCTTGCGAGAAGAACTGCAAGCCAAAGAAGCCCGGCTTGGCGAGCTAATCGCCAACTACGATCAAGTCTGTGGCGAGCTGGACTCCACCAAAGCAGAACTGTTGAGCGCTCAAGCGCTGATTGAGAAACTTGAAGCGGAAAATGCTCAGGTTTTGGAACGCTTGAGTCGGCTTACCAACGTGGAAGAGGAAATGGCAAACTTGGCGGAACAGCTAGCCCAAGCGAACGAAGCTCGTCAGCAGATGGAAGTTCGAAATCGCGAGCTAGAGCGAGCTTTGGGAGACCGGGATCAGCACATTTACAGCCTGCAGGAGCGATTGGCCCAATTGGAGCAAGAGATGGCCTTCTTGAAAGCTCAGCGGGATGAGGCCCAGCAGGCTGCACAACTGGCTATGTCTCGCGCGGAGCAGGCGGAAGTCGGGCTGAAGGCGCAAACCGAACAAGTTCAGACTTTACGAAATAAGCTCCATCAAGCCGAACAGCAACTGGCCATGGTAACCCTGAACGAGCTGGAGCTCCTGCTCGGCCATGACTCGATGAACCTCTTGCAAGAAGCGGAGCAGGCTGCGGAAGTAGATGCCCAGGTGCTGGCAAGCGTACCGGCCTCTCTGGCCGAGGCAGAACGCATCCTGCTGGAGATCGACCAGTTCATTTTGGCCTGCTCGGAGCCCATGAAGTCGCAGGCTGCCTGACCGGTATCGACTTATCGACTCTCCTAAAAACCCATCAGACGGGCAACAGCGGACAGCTCAGGGACAACGCCGGTGTGGATGGGGGTGGATCCCTGGTGGGTAGCCGTGTCGGGATCCTTGAGGCCATGGCCCGTCAGCACACACACCACCTGTGCCCCGGCAGGCACCTGCTCTCGCCATTTCAGCAATCCTGCCACCGAGGCTGCACTGGCCGGCTCGCAAAAGATCCCTTCCTCTGCGGCCAGGAGACGATAGGCCGCCAGAATTTCCTCATCGGTGACGCTATCCACCTGGCCGCCGCTCACCTGCACTGCCGCCTTGGCCTTCACCCAACTGGCAGGGTTGCCGATGCGAATGGCTGTGGCCACCGTCTCTGGGTGTTCCACCACCCGGTTTAACACCATGGGAGCAGCACCGGCAGCCTCGAAGCCGTAGAGACGAGGGCGACGGGTAGCCTTGCCCTGCTGGCGATACTGGCAAAACCCCATCCAGTAGGCGGTGATGTTGCCCGCGTTGCCCACCGGGATACAGAGCCAATCGGGGGCATCCCCCAAAGCATCCACCACCTCGAAGGCGGCGGTTTTTTGCCCTTCTAAGCGGAAGCGGTTAACCGAGTTCACCAAAGCCACTGGGTAGGTTTCCGCCAGTTGCCGCACCATGGCCAGCGCTTGGTCGAAGTTGCCCTGAATGGCGATGATCTCCGCCCCATACATCAGGGTTTGGGCCAGTTTGCCCTTGGCCACATAGCCATCTGGGATCAGCACATAGGCCCGCAGACCCCCTTTGGCTGCAAAGGCAGCGGCAGCCGCCGAGGTGTTGCCGGTACTGGCGCAGATCACGGCCTCTGCTCCGGCCTCTTTGGCCTTGGACACCGCCATCGTCATACCCCGATCCTTAAAACTACCGGTGGGGTTGAGGCCCTCCAGCTTCAGGTAAACTTGGCAGTCTCGCCCCAGCCGTTGGCTCAAAGCCGGGGAAGGCACCAGGGGCGTGTTGCCCTCATGTAGCGTGACCACAGGCGTGCTAGCGCTGACGGGGAGCCATTCCCGATAGTGCTGGATCAGGCCGGGCCAAAGCCCCACTTGCGCGCGGGATCCGGCCATACGAGGGGGATGGGTGGGATTTAGGGTCGCCATGCCGCAGAGAACACCGAGGCCAATCTAAAGACCAGCTTTCTCACTGTAGCGGTTCGTGGAGCGGTTCGTATCAACCTCGCGCAGTGGCGGCAGAAACACCCTCTCGATCCCCTCTCTCAGAGGCTTGGGAGCGGGAGAGCCGCAGGGCGTAGGGCCAGAGCCTGCACCAGAGAGCGCAGCTTCAGACGAATCTCGGCCAGCTCCTGCTCTGGGTTGGAGTCGGCCACAATCCCGGCACCGGCATACAGACGGGCTCGATCCCCCCGAATCAGGGCGGAGCGGATCCCCACCACAAACTCGCCATTGCCCTGTAAATCTACCCAGCCCAAAGGAGCAGCATAGCTAGAGCGATCAAAGGGTTCCAACCGCTCCAGCCACTGCAGCGCCGCCTGCTGGGGATACCCTCCCACTGCCGCCGTCGGGTGGAGCTGGGCCAGCAGGTCGAACAGATGCACATCGGCGGGGAGCTCGGCCTCGATCAAAGTTTGCAGATGCTGGATGTTGGCCAAACGGAGCAGCCGAGGCTGAGGGGAAATGCAGGGATCCATCCCCAACCGACTCAGAGCCTCCCGGATCGAGCGCACCACCCACTGGTGTTCGCGGCGGTCTTTGGGGCTGCGGAGCAGCTCCTCGGCCAACTGGCGATCCTGGACAGGGGTGGCGCCGCGGGCGGCGGAGCCGGCTAAGGCATCGATCTGCACCCGGCCTTGCCACACGGAAAGCAAGCGCTCCGGAGTGGCCCCCAAGAAAACCTGGGGAGAGATCCCCTCTTGGGTCAGAGGGAGAGGACTGGCCGGCGAACTCCCCCGCCTGTCTGCCCCCAGGGACTCCGTCCGAGTAGCGCGAGCGGCGAAGGCAAAGATGCTGCAATCGGGATGATGCTTTTCCAGATAAGCCAGCAGAGGCGGGATCGATGGCGAGGCAGGCAAGTGCAGATCCACAGCCTCTGCCAGCACCACCTTTTCTAAGAATCCCGCCCGAATCGCCTGCAGGGCTTTTTGGATGCGCCCCAAGAGGGCAGCTTCCTCCACCTCCACCGGCACGGGAGCTTGCAATTCCCACAAGGGCAAGGGGGATCGAGAAAGGCGCTCCATTTGGGCAAAAAAGGCGGTGATCTGCCCGGCCAAAGCTGCTAGGTCACTTTCGGGAGCAATTTCCAGATTGAGCCGCGCTACCGTCAGGGATCCCCAGGAGCCTGGCACCTGCAACAGTTGCCAACGTGGCAGCACCAGCGCTGCCCCCCCTTTGCTCCTGGGGCTGAAACTGAGGCGACAGAAACACAGAGGGCGTTCCTGCCGGCTGCCTGGGGATCCCCCCACCTCAGAGGGCTCCATTCTGCCGACGCAAGCGGTATGGACATGGGGCTGCAGCTCTTCCACAAAAATCCGCGCCGCCTGCAAGCCCCCTTCTCCCGAGAGATCGACCCGCCGCAGGGATCCCCACCCCAGCACCCGCACCCTTTCCCCGCGGGCCTTGTGGGAGAAATAACAGTAGCTCGGGAATCGGTTCGTGGGGAGAGAACCCAGCTTCTGGGCCAGCACCGCCAGCGGATCCAGCTCTGGGATGGGCTGGGACAAGCTGAGGATTTGGGGCACGCCCCGCGCCCGCGCCATCTGTTGGCAGGCGGTTAGGAAGGGATCCCAGTGGCGCCGATCCCTCGCCTCGTCCGTCCAGGTAGAAGTGCGAGTCGGCGGCCATGCTCTCGGCCACTCCAGGCACTCAAGCGTACCGTGGGCATTCCAAGGGGAAAGAGAAGAGGTCATGCGCAAGAAAAAGAAGACGATCCCACCTTGGCCGAAAACAGGACACCCGTCGATGGAGACCGGCAGAAGATGACTTTAGGATAAGAGATTAGGAGAAGGGCCGGCAGCCTGAGCTTCTGGGGGCCAGATCTGAGGAGCTTCTTCACGGACTGCAAAGTTTCTTAGCATCCTGGGGGATGCTTTCTCAGGCGCTCTACCCTACAGAGCAGATGGTTGTAGACAGATCCAGAGACAGGCCCCAGAGCAGGCTTGCTTCCCAAGGAGAACTCCCATGAATCCAGATGTCGGCCAAGTGCAGCCACCAGCAGAGGTCGCATGGAGCAACCGCTCTCGCCGGCAATTGTGGATGGCTGCCCTCAAGCCCCCCATGTACAGTGTGGCGATCATGCCCATCTGGGTGGGATCCGCCATTGCCTACGCCCAGTCAGGGGTGCTGGACTTGGGGGTTTTGGGGGTGTTTTTGGGAGCCGCCATCTGCATCTTGGCCTGGGTCAACCTCAGCAACGACGTGTTCGATGCCCAGACAGGGGTGGACAAAAACAAACTCCACTCGCTGGTCAACCTGACGGGCAAGCCGGGGCAGGTGTTTTGGGTGGGGAATGCCTTTTTGGCTCTGGGGCTGCTGGGGATCCTGTGGCTGAGCTGGCGGCAATCGGATCCCACGGTGCTGCTGTTGGTGCTGCTGGCCTGCGGGCTGGGCTATGCCTACCAGGGGCCGCCCCTGCGCCTGGGCTATAAGGGCCTGGGCGAGATCCTCTGCTTTTTCAGCTTTGGGCCGCTGGCGGTTTTGGCCGCCCACTACAGCCAAAGCCAGACCTGGTCGCTGCCGGGGTTGGCAGCCTCACTGGTGGTGGGAATGGCGACCAGCTTGATTTTGTTTTGTTCCCATTTCCATCAAGTGCAGGATGACCTAGCCTGCGGCAAGCGCTCGCCGGTGGCCCGCCTGGGGACTTTGCGCTCGGCCCGCCTCATCCCCTGGCTCTGCGGCAGCCTTTTTGGCCTGATGCTGCTGTTTGTGGGGCTGGGGATCTTTCCAGCTTGGACCCTGCTGAGTTTGGCCGGGATCCCGTTTGCGGTGCGGCTCTCCCGCCTGCTGGGTACCTATCACGATCAGCCGCAGCGGATTAGCCATTCCAAGTTCATTGCCGTCGGCCTCCACTTTTGGCTGGGGCTGTTTCTGGGGCTAGGGTTCATCCTCAGCCGCTATGGCTGAAGGCTGAAAAGTCGGCTTAAGGCTAGGTGTGCGAGGGATCCCCCCGGTGCAGCCGGCAAAATGGGATAAGCTACAGCCTAGAGTGCTAGCTCAGAGCGTTGGCTCCAAGGGGAGTGGTCAGTTCGGGTCGAGGTGAGGCGGCAGCGAAAACAGGATGCGGCGATTCTTCAATTCCAACCTGGGGGTGGCGCTGTTGGGGAGCAGCATCTTGGCTGCTTTGGTGGGCTGGGCCTTGTTGATCGACATCGAAGAAGTGAAGGTGGAGTCTCCTCCCCCCGACCAGCCCCTCTCGGTCAGCCGCAGGGTAGATATCTTGGGTCGTCGGGGAGGCCATCAGCGGTGGCGACTGATCGCCGAGCAGGTGGATCTGGCAGCCGGGCAACAGGTATTTGAGCAGGGGGCGCACGGCTACTTCTACGGAGAAAGCGCCGACCGACAGGAAGGGGTGCCGGATCCCTTTTTTGATAGCAGCGAGCAGATGACTTGGCGGGCCAAGCGAGCCCGCTACAATGCCACCGCCGACGAGCTGTATTTGGATGGCGAGGTGGAGGTGAGGAGCGACGATGGCAGCTTGCTCTTGACCAGCGCCCTGAGAGTCACCCCCGAAGAACGCATCGAGGTGCCCGCGGAGTTCACCCTCAAAGGCTGGGAAATGGTGTTGCAGGGCCGCTCTGGCTCGTTTAACTTTCAATTTGCCCTTCTCAGCGCTCAGCAGGGCAAGCTGGTGGTGCTGCGCACCGACAGCCCGGCAGCCGCCCCCCCGACCGATCCCGCCAGCGCTTCCCAGTGGGTGGCCAGTGCTGCAGCGGATCCCGCTTCCATCACCATCACCGCCGACCAGATCACCTACGACCGCACCCAACAAGTGGCTCAGGGGAAAGGGAACCTGCGCATTCGCGAACGTGGCATCGAAATTCGCGCTCCCCAGGGCACCTACCTGCGGCAACAGGCCCAAAGCATTCTCTCCGGCGGCGTGGTGTTACAGGAGGTGGCCGGCGACAGCAGCCGGGATCCCTTATTGGCCGATCTGCGCTTGGCCCAGGCCTCTCCCGGCCCGGAGGCGACCCCAGACCAACAGGATCAAGAAGTCACCATCATTGCCGACCGCCTCACGTACGACCGCAACACACAAATTGCCCAAGGGGAAGGCAACCTGGAGATCCGCCAGGGGGAAACCATCATCCAGGCGGCCCAGGGCACCTACCGCCGCCGCGAATCCCAAAGTCTGTTGACGGGAGGAGTTACCCTGGAAGAACCCGGACGGGTGCTCACCTCCGCCCGCCTGGAGGGCAACCACCGCGACAAGATCTTCCTCTTTGAAGACAACGTCCTCTACCGGCAGATGGCTGCCTCTACCCCCACGCCCGGCGGGGGATCCCTGACGGAAGAACTGCGCCAAGCCGAAACCGAAGTGCGGGCTGCCCGCCTGGTTTACAACTCCCGCACCGGTACTTCCGAGTTTAGCGATGCCGTCGAGTTTATCCAGCGGGGACGTAGGGCCAAGGCCAACCAAGCCACCATCACCCCTGAAAAGGTGGAGCTGCGGGGAGAGGTGGTGATCGAGCAGATCGAAGGGGAGTGGCTGGCGCGGCGGCTACAAAACCCGGAGACCCAGGCCGATGTGGATCAGCCGACGGTGATCTACGCCGACCGGGTGGAGATCGACCAAGCCAGCGGCGATGCCCGCTTCTTTGGCAATGTGGTTATTGTGCAGGCCAACCGCGCCATCGAAGGGGATCGCGCCGATTACTTTGACCGAGAACAAATTTTCAAAATCAGCGCCGAACAGGCTCCTGTGGTGCTCTGCGATCGGGGAGAGGTCGGCCGCCTTCCCGGGGAGAGCACCCAAGCTCTGCCGGGCCGCAACGCGCTGGATCAGATGTGCCGGGGTGCCAATCGCCTCAGTGGCAAGCTGGTTACCCTGAACATAAAACAAGATGAATACACCGTCGAAGGGGACGGGCAACAGCAGGGCATGTTTCAGTTTCGCATCACCGACGCCCTCTGATGGGATCCCCCCTCGGGGAGCCATCTGTGGTTTTTGATCGTCCAGGTTTGGCTGAGGTTGTGATCCGAGGTGATGTCATGACGGCTCCACTCGCCGAGGGCAAACTGCGCAGAACCCCTGCTCAAGCGGGCAGCTTTTGGGGATCCCTGAGATTGGGAGCTGCCTTTTTGGAGTTTTATCTCTTCAAAGAGATGATCCGCCCCTTCTTTCTGGGGGTGGCCGGGGGCACGGTGCTGATGCTGGGCAACCAGCTGTTTATCTACACCGATCTGCTGGTGAAAAAGGGCGCCCCTCCCCTGACCATTTTGCACATTCTCCTCCTCAATTTGCCCGCCATTTTGGTGGTCACCTTTCCCATTGCCGGCCTCTTTGCCACCTTGCTCACCCTGGGCAAAATGGGAGCCGATAGCGAGATCATCGCCCTGCGCGCTGCTGGGATCCCCTATCGCAAAGTGTTTATCCCCGTGCTCTGTATTGGCCTGCTGATCAGCGGCTTGGCGCTGTTGACCAATGAAGTGATTGTGCCGGAAACCAACCAAAAGGTGAAAATCCTGAACAAGAACCTCATCTTGGCTCAAGATGCTCTTTTGTTTAATCCAGAAGAGATCGTGCGGGTGGATGATGATCTCTGGTTTCATGTCGGATCGATTGACCCGAAGACCGGCTTGATGCAGGATTTGTTGATCCTGGATCGCAAAGCTGAGACCGGCCACCTGCGCTATCCGCAGGTGATCTCCGCTCAAACCGCGCAGCAGGTGGGCCAATCGTGGCAACTGCGAGATGTGGTGATCCGCCGTTATGACGAGCAGGGGCGCACCTACTATGAAGGCCAGGTGGAAGAAATGCAGCTCAACATCGTCAACAAACTGGTGGGCCTGGTGTACGCGGAAAAGGTGCCCCAAGAGCAACGGGCGGGGGAGCTGTGGGAGCAGTGCCAGCGATATCGAGCGGAGCAACGTCCTTCTGCCGATGTGGCTCGCTGCCTGACGGAATACCACCTCAAGTTCGCCATTCCTTTGGCCAGCTTTTTCGCCATCTTGGTGGCTGCCCCCTTGGGCCTGCAAACGGTGCGGCAAACGGGGCGCTACGGCGGCGTGGCGCTAGCGATTGTTCTGGTGTTTATTTACTATGTACTGATGAGCCTGGGACGAGCGATGGGTCGAGTTGAGCACATCGATCCCTGGCTGGCTGCCTGGTTGCCGAATATGATTTTCGGTGGGGTGGGCTTCTCTTTACTGTGGCGGTTTTTACGGTGAAATCCTGCAACTTCCCCCCTGACTTCAGCCCTTGGGCAAAGTGGTTGGCTCTTTGCTGGGGCGGCTCCCTGTGGTTGGGGACGGGGGAGGCCGTCTTCGCCCAGTTGGACCCCCTGCCCACTGTTGGCGTCGGCAGGACGGAGTTCTCTCTGGAGGGCTACCAGCGCTTTCGGTCAGCGCAAACACTTGCTCAGCGCCTGCAACTGGCCCGCCGGGCTTCCAGTCCAGAACCGATTGCTCCTACCGATGGAGATCCCATTACCCTGGTTGAGGCGCAATCCTCCCCGCCGGCGGCTGCTTCTCCCCTGCCTGCTACGGCCTTGACTGCGGCAACCCCACCCCCTACGGCCCCGGTTTCAGACTTTGGATCCCCTCCCCTTGCCAACTCTCCTGAAAAGCCCCTCACGCCAGAAGAACTGAACCGACAGCGGCTACAACGGCTGTTGGCCGAAGGGGCAGCAGCCCATGCTCGGCGACAGGCGCAGCAGGCCCAGGCAACACCTTCTCCCCAACCCCCTTCACCGGCGACGCCCACCGCGGCAGTTCCCACCCTGGACTCCCTTCGACTTTCCCAGCCCATGACTTCTCAGGCTGAGGCCCTGCGGGTGGAAGAGCAACCCTGGCTGCGCCCCACCAAGGACTCCGTCCCGCTAACGCGATCGGAATCCAATGGCGAAAACCGGGCTACGGCCCAACTGCAAGGTGGAGCCGGTTCAGAGGCAAGGTTAAATCGGATCCCAGCTTCGACGGTTCCTCCCTTGATCTCCCAAGCCGGTGGGAGCTTGGATTTGGGCGGTGTCCTGTTGGCAGAGGCCACCCCTGGGTCGGGGCTGACGGGATCCCCCATGGCCACTCAAAGGGGCAGGGAAGCCTTTGTCCCCACTGCGGGCTCACCCCTGGCTCCTCAACTGCTGGAGCAGTTCCCCCTTTTGCGGGATCTGGGCACCGGGGCAGATGCCGTCTCGGCGACAGGGAACGTTAGCCAGGGATCCCAGATTCGCCAGCAGCTCTCGGCCACCGCGCAGCGGCAAATTCCCCTTGACCCGGATCAAATCAACGTCAGCGGGGATGTGCTCAGCTACATCGCCGAACAAGACCTGGGCATTGCCGAGGGGAACGCCTTGATCCAACTGGCCGACGGCACCCGCATCACCGGCGACCGGCTGCTGTTTTATCGGCGGGAGCGACGCCTGCGCAGCGAGGGCCCTTTTCGCATGGAGCAGCCCCCTGGCCCCCAAGGGCGCGGGATCCGGCAAATCGAAGGGCGAAATTTGGATCTGGATATCCCCGGTCGCACCGCCCAATTTGAGAGCTCGCTGGTCATTCTGCCGGGGGAGGAGCCGGGCACCAAGGTCTTTGTGCGCAGCCAAGAGACCACCGCCATTTTGGGGGATCAGATCTTTTTCGAGAAAGCCACCGTCACCACCTCGCCAGAGCCACCCATCACCCACTACGTGCAAGGGGATCGGGTGGAGGTGTTTCCCGATGACCGGGTGATCGTCTACGACGCCCGCGTGTTTGCCGGCGGCGAGCTGACAGAAGCAGGGGATCTGCGGGCGGGCCTTCAGATCGCCTATTTCCCCCTGTTCATCTACAGCCTGCGAGATCACCAATGGGTGCTGCCGGGGCGCAGCGAGACAGAGGGGGTGTTTGTCAAATCCAGTTGGGCCTACCGCTTCGACGAATACAACTTCGGCGGCCTGCGGCTGGATGCCATCCAGAAAAAAGGGGTGGGCATTGGTTTCTTGCATGACTACATCCTGCCCATCCCGGACAGCGTCAACTACGGGCGAGCCCAGTTTTACTTGGTTACCGAAGCCGACCAACAGCGCTTCTCCAGCCGTTTCCGCATCGACCACAACTTCGACTTTTACGCTGCCAACCTCTTTGGGCAGGAAGGCCAACTGCGGGGACAGCTCAACCTCAACCTGGACAACACCTACCGTCCTGCCGGCGGTCGCAACGACAACGCCGATCTCCGCCTCAACGCCACCTTTCAGGGGGATCTCTCCACCACCACCCTCAACATCAGCCGCACCGGATCCCAGGAGCGGGGCATCTACAGCTTCCCCCTCACCCTCAGCCACACTCAGCGCTACGGGGGCGTGCATTGGCTGCAATCGAATCTGCGCTTGGACTACAACCAGCGGGTGAGCGTCAAAGATGGCCCCGACTTTGCCGATGCGCGGTTGACGCTGGGCACTCAACTGACCCCACCCGGTTGGGGAGGTACCTATCGCCTGGCCTACCGTGCCTACAGCAGTTCCAATGGCGACAACGAGCCGCGTCGCAACTTCGAGCTGGCCTTTAACCCCGACCTCATTCGCATCACGCCCGATATTGCCCTCAGCAGCGCCCTCACCCTGACTCAAGAGCAACAGCCGGATCAAGAGGTGGGGGCAGGTCTCCACTTTTTCAATCGCTACGAGCTGCGCTCCAGCCTCCAGTTCAACGATATTCAACCGGCTCCCTGGATCACCTTCATGCCAGGTTCTATCGATTACACCCAAGTTCTCTACTCCACTCCTGACCAGGAGTCTACCGTCAGCCTCAACCCTCGCCTCAGTCTCAGACCTGCCGACTGGAATACCATCGACCTGCGCTACAGCCGCACCTTCTACGGCAACAATTCTGTGCCCTTCCAAACCCTCTCCACCAGCCCTAAAGATGTGGATCGCATCAATGCCAACATCAGCTTCTTTACGCCCCGCGATCCCCTACCCGATGTGCCCCCAGGCTACATTGCCTTTGAAGATGACCTGCCCGGCGAGCTGCCGATAGCCCTGACCTTCCCCGACGATACCCCGGAGGATTTGGCAGCGATTGCCTCCCGCAACTTGCAGGAGCTGCAGGCAGAGGTGAAAAACCTGGTGCGCCTGGACACCAGCCTTGGCTACGACTTCATCACCCAGAAGTGGGATACCCTCAACGCCAACTTCACCTGGAGCACCGCCCCTGATCTGTTCAACATTCAGTTGCAGACGGCCTACGACCTGAACCAGGGACAGCTCCAACCCGTTCGTCTGGAATATCGGGGACGCAGCAGCACCACATTTAACCGGGATCAACGCTCCGGCCTGGATGTGTATGAGCCGGGGATCAGCTATGCGCTGCAGGCGGTTTACGATCCCCGGTTGGGCCAGATCTCTACCTATGGTCTGGAGCTGGATGCCACCCTCGGCACGCGATGGCAAAATCACTGGCGGCTGCGCTTGGGCCTGACGGAAGAAGGGATCCGCCGGGTGGAAGTTCGCCGTGACCTGCGGGATTTTGAGCTGCGCCTGGCCTACGATCCGGTAGCCGAGTCGCTGCGCCTGGAAGGGATCCTGGTGGCTTTCCCCAGTCGCCCGGTGGGCCTCACCCAAGAGCGGGGAGATTTTCAACTGACCTCTCCCATCACCTCTCCTATCGGCACCTTTTTGCTCCGCGGCGCCGACGCGACCGGCTGGGATGGCCTCAGGCCCTGATCCCCGCTTCCCTGGGAAGGCTCCCTGTCCACTGTTGCGACGGGCTAGGTGATGACGTCTGGCTGCTGCCGACCGGTGCGGGCGCGAATTTGGGCAAGGTGATCGGCCAGTTGAATCTGTTCGGCCAAGGCCGCTTGGGGCTCCAGGCCATGTCGGGCGGGATCCAGCTCCAATCGCTCCAGGTACACCCGCAGGGTGGCTCCGTGGGTGCCGGTTCCCGAAAGCCGGTAGATGATGCGGGATCCATCCTCAAAGCCAATGCGGATCCCTTGGTGGCTGGTGGTGCTGCCGTCCACGGGATCGGTGTAGCTGAAGTCGTCAGCGTAGGCCACCAGCTGGGATCCCAAGCGCTGGCCCACCCACCCAGGCAGGGAGCGTCGCAAGTCTGCCATCAGCGCTTCGGCCACCTCCACCGGCAGTCCCTCGTAGTCGTGACGGGAGTAGACGTTGCGCCCATAAGTGCGCCAGTGTTCTTCCACAATCTGCCGCACCGGCTGCCGTCGAACGGCCAAAATGTTCAGCCAAAACAGGACGGCCCAGAGCCCGTCTTTTTCCCGGATGTGGTGAGATCCGGTGCCGAAGCTCTCTTCCCCGCAGAGGGTGACCTTGCCGGCATCCAGCAGGTTGCCGAAGAATTTCCAGCCAGTAGGCGTTTCGTAGCAAGGGATCCCCAGCTTGGCCGCCACCCGATCCGCTGCCTGGCTGGTGGGCATGGAGCGGGCAATTCCCGCCAGACCTTCTCGGTAGCCGGGTACCCGGTGGGCATTGGCTGCCAGCACTGCCAAGCTGTCGCTGGGGGTCACGTAAAATTGGCGGCCCAGGATCAGATTGCGATCCCCATCCCCATCGGAAGCGGCCCCAAAGTCCGGCCCATCTTCCCGAAACAACAGTTCCACCAATGGGCGGGCATGCACCAGGTTGGGATCCGGGTGTCCGCCGCCAAAATCCGGCAGGGGCTGCCCGTTGAGCACACTGCCCTCTGGTGCTCCCAGGGATCCCTGGAAAATGGCGTGGGCATAGGGGCCGGTGACGGCGTGCATGGCGTCGAAGGCAATGCGGATCCCAGAGGCCAGGTAGTCGCGGATGACCTCGAAATCGAACAGACGCTGCATCAGGCTCAAGTAATCGGCCACCGGGTCGATGACGGACACCGTGAGGGACCCCAGCCGTTGCTCGCCCAAGCGATCCAGATCGACATCGGGAGCTTCCAGGATGCGGTACTCCCGGATCTGCTGGGTGCGGGCGTAAATGGCCTCGGTCACCTTCTCCGGGGCAGGGCCACCGTTGCCGATGTTGTACTTGATGCCGAAATCCCCCTGGGGGCCGCCGGGGTTGTGGCTGGCGGAGAAGATGATCCCCCCGTAGGCGCCGTACTTGCGGATGAGACAGGAAACCGCCGGCGTGGAGAGGATCCCTCCCTGCCCCACCAACACCCGCCCAATACCATTGGCCGCCGCCATCTTGAGCAGGATCTGAATGGCCTCGCGGTTGTAGTAGCGGCCATCTCCCCCCACCACCAGGGTTTGGCCGCTGGATCCCTCTAGGACATCAAAAATGGATTGGACGAAGTTTTCCAGGTAGTGGGGCTGCTGAAACACGGACACCGGCTTGCGCAGGCCAGAAGTGCCGGGTCTTTGGCCAGGGAAGGGCGTCGTGGGAACAATGCGCAGGCTCATAGGCTGCCGGAAAAGCTGCTTGCTCCTCTACTATCTCATCGTTGGGCCTCTCGTTTGTGCTGAGCAGAGTTCTTTCCCCTCCACCCATTTGTGGATGGGTCGAATGGATGCATCGATCTCCGCTGGTAGCCCTCCATCCTCAATCCCCTGGCTTAACCACCCACTCCACCGGGGTTTTGCTGGGATCCGGCAATTTCAACGAGAACAGCCCCGCCGCCAAGATCAAGAGGGTGGAAAACCAAAGACAGCCCTCCAATCCGTAGAACTGGAAGAGGATCCCAGAAGTTACCGTCCCCAACAGCCGCCCGCCGGAATTAGCCATGTAATAAAAGCCCACATTGAGGGCTACGTCGTCGTCTTCCGTGTAGGCCAGCACCAGGTAGGAATGCACTGCCGAATTGAAGGCAAAGACGATCCCGAACAGGATCAAGCCGCCGGTGATCACCAGCTCCGGTGCCAGCCCGGCCATGAAGGCTGTGGCAATGATCGCCGGCACCGCCGTCAGCACGAAGGTCCAAATCTGGATGGTGCGGGCCTTGGGAGCACGGCCAGGGCGACCCCCACCCAGCAGTTGCGGCGCTACAAACTGAATGAACCCATAGCCAATCACCCAGATGGCCATGTAACTGCCCACCTGCATAAAAGTCCAGCCCAGCTCGTCGTAGAGAAACACCGGCAGGGCCACCACAAACCACACATCCCGCGACCCAAACAGGAAAAAGCGAGCTGCCGAGAGGATGTTGATCTCTCTGCTCTTGGAAAACAGCCGCTTGAAGGGGATCTTGGCCTTGATTTTGCCCATGTCTGCAGGCAGCAGCGCCCCCGAACAGAAGATCAAAGCCAACGCCCCCGCCTGGACAAAGTTGGCCATGCGGAAGCCCATGGGATCCCCGTAGATTTCGGTGAAGATCTGCAGCAGGGCCGCTCCCACAAAGAACCCCACCCCCTTGAGGGCGTTTTTGGATCCCGTGAGCATAGCCACCCAACGAAACAGGCGGGATTCCGCTTCTTTGGGCACCACCAGGCGGATGGCGCTTTTGGAGCTCATCTTGGTGAGGTCTTTGGCGATCCCGGCCAGAGCTTGGGCCGTCATCACGTAGGCCACCTGACCCCAGACCGGCCACTGCATGTTCAACACGCCCAGCATCACCAAACCGAAGATCTGGATGGCAATGCCCCCATAGAGGGTCAGCCGCAGGCCAAACAGGGATCCAATCCAGCCGCCCAGGAAGTTGGTAATCACCCCGAAGATCTCGTAGAAGAGAAACAGCATGGCAATTTGGATCGGGGTAAAGCCCAACTTGTGGAAGTGCAGCAGCACCAACATGCGGATGGCGCCATCGGTGATGGTGAACCCCCAATAGGCCGCTGTAACCAGGGCGTAGTTGCGAACCGCAGAGGCTTGAGCCGTCGAAACAGAAGTCATGGGCAGGTCTCCAAAGGGGATCTATAGACTGCGGGCCACTTTGCGGGCCAGTTCCGCCATGCGGTTGGCGTAGCCCCATTCGTTGTCGTACCAGGCCAGGATCTTCACCTGGGTACCATCCACCACCATCGTCGAGGGCGCATCCACAATGCTGGAGCGGGGATCCCCTTTGAAATCCACCGAGACCAAGGGCAGCTCCTCATAGCCAAGGATGCCTTTGAGTGGGCCCTCGGCTGCCGTTTTTAAAAGGTGATTAACCTCCTCCACAGTGGTGGGCCGCCTGACCTCAAACACGGCATCGGTTAGGGAAGCATTCAAGAGGGGCACGCGCACGGCAATGCCGTTCAACTTGCCGTTGAGTTCGGGGTAAATCAGCCCAATGGCCGTGGCCGAGCCGGTGGTGGTGGGCACCAAAGACAGCAGAGCGGAGCGGGCCCGCCGCAGGTCTTTGTGGGGGGCATCCACCATGGTTTGGGTATTGGTGACGTCATGGATGGTGGTGATCACCCCGTGAACAATGCCGATCCCCTCGTGGATGACCTTCACCAAAGGAGCCAGGCAGTTGGTGGTGCAGGAAGCCGCCGTGAGCAAATGGTGCCGGGCCGGGTCGTACAGGTGATCGTTGACGCCCATAACAATGTTGAGGGCCTCTTCGTCCTTGACAGGGGCAGCCACAATCACCTTGCGCACCCCCGCTTTGAAGTAGGCATCCAGCTCCGCTGCCTTGACAAATTTGCCCGAGCATTCCAGCACTAGCTCGATCCCCAACTCTGCCCAGGGCACTTCACCGGGGGATTTGTGTTCGCTGAAGGTGAGGGTTTTCTCTTGGATGCGCAGCCGGTTATCGGATCCCTCAATGTCGATAGCCCAGCGGCCCTGCACCGAGTCAAACTTCAACAGGTGGGCCGCCGTCGCCGCTCCCCCTTTGATCTCGTTGATGTGGGCGAATTCCAGCTCTTTCCAGCCCCAAGCAGCCCGCAACACCAGCCGTCCAATGCGGCCAAAACCGTTGATGCCCACCCGCACTGCCATAGCATTGACCCTAGACTTGTCCAGAAGGGATCCCGCTCTCTCAGGGCAAATCCCGCCTCGACTTTATCAGAACGCCCTAGTCGTTTCAAGACAAGTTGATGGGTAGGGTCAGGAGAGACTGGCCGATGGGGGTCGGTTCACGGTTGGCCTTGGGAAATGTTGCCGAATGTCCTGAAATCCAAAAGGGATCCGCTGAGGCAGCCCCAATCGACAACAGGGCCTATCCTGTAGCCGATTTGCAGTCCAGATCCACACCTCTGGGCAACAATTCGCCCAACCCGGCAACCGGTGGCGTGACATACTCCCATCGCTGACCCTACGGGTACAGCGTGGGCTTCTCGCTTCATCGGGGAGCCTACGCAAGAACCCTCCACGAGCAGACACGGAATGCCCTACCGCGTAGTTGCACCAGATTCCGGCAAAAGCCGTTTTGTGCAAGTACTCCCATCATACACCATGTGGGGGTATCTGTATCCCGACATTGACTCTACGAGTACAGTGCGGGGCTTAGCTACCCCCACACCCCGACAAGCTAAGCTGGGAAAAGTTGTGCTTTTCTGGATGTGCCCCCGCCGCCTCAGCCCTCTGTGCAGGATGACTTTCCTCCCTTACCCCCCCCACCTCCCCGTTCTCCGGCCTTGAGGGTGGTGGAGACAGCTTTTTTGGCCAGTACGGCAGCCTTGATCTGGATCCTGAGCTACACGCCGCTAGCTCCTTTCATGCGCCTGTTTTTCCCCATCCCGGTGGCGCTGGCGGTGATGCGCTGGGATCCCCGCACAGGGGCAATGGCCCTGGTGGTCTCCGGCCTGTTGCTGACGGTGCTGATAGGGCCCACGCGCAGCATTCTCTATGTCATTCCCTATGGTCTGCTGGGCTATTGGTGTGCCCGCCTGTGGCAGCAGCGTCTTTCCTGGTACGTCTCGGTGGTGAGCGGGGCTGTGCTCAGCGCCCTGGGCTTGATCTTCCAGTTGGTGCTTTCCTCCCTACTGGTGGGGGAAAACCTCTGGATCTATGTAACCATTCAACTTACCGGCCTAACCAACTGGCTCCTGGATGTGTCCCTCAGCCGATGGGGCGTCTACTGGGTGGCAGAACCCTGGATGGTTCAGGTGGTGGTGGTGGGATTTATTGCCTTCAATTCCCTCATCTACGTATTCACGGTGCATTTGGTGGCCGCCCTGGTGATGGAGCACTTTCGTTGCCCGCTGCCACCCCCGCCGAAGTGGGTACAGTTTTTGCTGGATTAGCAGCCCCTGTGAGTTGTACAAGAGCAGAGCAAGCTGCTCTGCAAATGAGTTCTTGACAAATCTTGACAAATGAGTTCTTGGCAAAAGTCCCACCCTATTGCCATGCAACGCTACAGGAATGCAAGAACTGGAAGGTTCTCTGCTAGGATCGCGGTAGCGGGACGGAGTCCTTTCGCGGTAGCGGGACGGAGTCCTTTCGCGGTAGCGGGACGGAGTCCCCTTGGGATCCCGGCGGCAAAAGATACCAAGACTAAGACTGCGATGATGGCCCTGCGCAAAAATCAACTGGCTATTGACAATGACGAGCTGATGCGTCGGGTAGAGGCTCTGATCAACGCTTCCAAAAATCGCTATCGCATCACGGTACAGGTGGCCAACCGCGCCAAGCGCCGCTGCTACGACGATCCGGACGACATAGAAGATGGCTGGATGAAGCCGATCCGCCGCGCCGTCATCGAAATGTCGGATGAGCTGACCGAGCCGGAAATCATCGGCGATGAGTAGCCGTTAGGCCCACGGCCCGCTGGCGGGATCGCCCTGTTGAAATTGCAAGCTGGCTGAGCGGCTAAGGGTGGAAGCCCTCGGCGTCTATCTATTTTGTCAAGTCGCTTGGAACGGGATCCCTTTCCCGCAGGCGAGCCTCGAGCCGCGATTCCATTAGGTGCAGCAGGCGGTGGGTCTCCTCTGGGCTGAGACCCTGGATGCGCATCTCCAAGGGGCTGTGGAACCAGAGGGTCTGCTGTGGGAAAGGAATCTGGATCCCTGCTTGATCGAAGACGTGCTTGAGGCGACGGCGGTATTCCCGCGCCACCCTCCACTGCTGCAGGGGCTGCACCTTGATCCAAATGCGCAACGTGATCCCCCGCTCCCCCAGATCATCGACACCGTGCATTTCGGGGGGCTCGAGAATTTGTTCCCGCCAAGCCGGCTCCCGGTACATCTGCAGAGCCACCTGCTCGGTGATGCGTATCGCCTGTTCCAGGTCATTTTCATAGGCAATCATGATCCCCAGATCCACCCGTGACCAGCCGTTGGAGAGGTTTTCCACCACCCGGATGGCACTGTTGGGAATGGAGATCAAGCTGCCTTCGGTGTTGCGCAACTGGGTTAGCTAAACCGCCGGGAAGCCCCGCACTCTCTGCAACAGCAGGAGGGTCGGGATGAAAGGCGTATATATCCTGTGCCATAATCAACATGGCTGTACAAAACGGCGTTGCCGGAATCTGGTACAGCTACGCGGTGGGACATCCCGTGTCTGCGCGTGGAGGGTTCTTGCAGTAGCTCCCCGTTCGTGTCAGCGGTGCGTAGCACTTTGAAGCGCGAAGCCCACGCTGTACCTGTAGGGTCAGTGATGGGAGTATGTCACAGACGCTGGCAAAGGTGCTGAGGCGTTTGCTGAGGCGATAGGTGGGGGCATTTTGCTCTTGGCGCAGGGCAGCAAAGAGGTTATCCAGTACCAGTCCACTCAGCCAAACACTGCCATAGGTGGCCAGACCCACCCCTACCAACCGCAACAGAGGGCCGCGCAGGGAAACCAGGAAAAACGTTTGCAGGGGTCGCGTTTGTGGGAAAAGGCCCAAGCTCACCCCGACTCCGCCCACCCACAGGCCAATTTGCACCAGGCGTAGCAGGCGAATTTGCAGCTCCAAGTAGGATTCCTGCCGTTTGCGTCCGGCCTGTTGTTCGACCAGGACGGGATCCACACCCGACTGCTCTTCCCCCGCTAGGTGCTCCTGTACCTCTGCTTGGATGGCCTGGTATTCCGTCTGCAGGGCAGCGCGTTTTTGCTGCAGCCGTCGCCGTTTTCGCTGGCAGAGCTGGCTCAGGCTGCCCGCCACGGCCAAGATGCCGAGGGCAATCACCGCTTGGCGGCGCAAAAATTGAGGCTGCCGCTCCCGTTGCGAAGTGCGCAGCGCTTCCTCAACAATGCCGGCTACCTTCTCAGCCCAGTCCATGGGTTGGGCGCCCTGGAATTGAGCATCGAGGGAGGTGATGGTTAGCAAATGTCGCCCATTCACCCGGATAACAGGCTGGTTGGTCTGGCCGTCCAGGGTGACTTCAACCTGCAGCGCCTCTGGATCGAATCCGGCGCTGGCCAACTGGTGCAGGGTTTGTTCAATGGAGCGCACCCGCTGCGACACCGGCGGCAGGCTGCCGGGATCCCCCTGCGGTGCGGTAACCACGAACAAACGCCGCCCATCCAGCGTCACGGCCTCCGCCTGGATAGAAGAGGTGGGGAGGCTAAGCGCTTGCCGCAGCTCTTCTAGGGCATCCAAACGGTTGAGCAAAGGCAGGTTGGGGGCGGTGCCGTTGTTTTCGGCAGTTTCCTGCCCCCATGCGGGCCCGCCTATGGGGGATAGGGCAAAAGATGCACCGAAAAGGAGAGGCCACAACAGGGATCCCGTTTTCCTCGGCTTCGGCCTGCCTACCGTTCCCGTCAGCGGTGCGGGGCACCATTCGCAGCTTCGCAGCATGAGCCGTTCGCGTCAGCGGTGCAGAACACTTTAACGCCTCACTCCAGAAAGAAGAAAGCAATCCCGAGGATGGCATAGGTGGCCAAGAGCAGTAGCCCTTCCAGCCAGTTGGAGCGCCCATCGCTGCTGACGGAATTGATCAGCAGCACCGAGACGGCAATGGCCACCAACTCTACCATGCCGAAGTTGAAGTTCATGGGCTGATGCAGCACATCCCCGGCCAGCACCAGCAGAGGTGCCACAAACAGGGCAATTTGCATCGTCGAGCCCAGCGCCACCGAGAAGGAGAGATCCATCTTGTCTTTCATGGCCACCGTGATCGCCGTCGCATGCTCTGCCGCGTTGCCGATGATCGGCAACAAAATCACCCCCATAAACAGCGGCGTCATGTGAAAGTGTTCCAGCGTATCCTCTAGAGTGCTCACCAACAGTTCCGACTCCAGCGCCACCAGCACCGTCAACCCCAAGAGGATCAGCACCCAAAACCCCAAACCGGCCCGCTCAGGTGGAGCCGTCAGCACTTGGGGAATGGATCCCTCCGCCTGCAAAACCGGATTGAGGGCCAGGCGACTGGCCGCCTCATCTTCTGCGGCTTCCGCTTCGTGAAGGGTGTAGAGGTAGCTGTGGGTTTTGAGGGAAAACAGCAAAGTAAGACCGTAAACCCCGATCAGCACCAGGGCTACCGCCGTGGATAGCTCTTGGATGGAGATCTCCCCCAAGTTGGCATCGGCATAGGTGACCACGCTGGGCAAGATCAAGGCCACCACCGCCAGGTTCATCACCGAGGCATTCATGCGGGCCACCTCGGGTCGAAAGCTCTGCTCCCGAAACTTGATCCCGCCCAAAAACATGGCCAAGCCGGCCACCAAGAGCAGGTTGCTGATGATCGCGCCGGTGATGGAGGCTTTCACCACATCCACCAGCCCCGCCCGCAGTGCCACCAAGCCGATGATTAACTCCGCCGCATTGCCAAAGGTGGCGTTGATCAGCCCCCCGACTGTCGGCCCTGTCAAGGCTGCAATCTCTTCCGTGGCCTGACCCATAAACTTTGCCAAGGCCACCACCGCCAAAGCCGCACAGAGGAAGACCAGGTTGGGATCCCAGCCCCGGAAGTGCCCCACCCAAGATAGGGGAACCCCCAACAGCAGCAGGAACATTATGCTGTTCAGACCTCTCTGCCAACCTGCCGCAGAGCGATCCGGCGAAACCAAAGGATTTGCGTTAGCCAGGGTCATGGTTCACAAGGGGAGAAAAGGTAGCGACGATGGAGGCTGTTTGGGTTTCGGGGAGCCAGATCCCCCATGGCCAGGAGTGACCATCTCCAAGAGTCTAACGGCTGCGAGGGGAGGTTGGATAGGTGCTGCTGGCTAGAGGGAGATAACCCGGTTGCGCTGCAACTGCCGGGCGATCTCGGCTCCCAATTGATCGGACAGATGCTGGGGATCGGCGATTTTCAAAAAACTGCTGCCCTCTACCTCAAAGGGAAAGGATCCCTCGATGCCGTCGCGGGGGAGTTGTACCAGCAGCAATTGTTCAGGGCGCTTCGATTGCAGGGCATAGCCCAACTCCAGACAGACCTGGGGGCTGGGCAGGGGACGCCCCCGGCCATTCACCTGCACAGGGGTTACATCGGCCACCACCAGCAGCGCGTGCTTAAGCTTGCGAATCAAGGCCGCGTCGATGAGCGGGGTCTCGGCCTCGGCGGGAAGGGATCCCTGCAGCTGCAGGGGCACAACCGGCCCGTGGTTGCGATTGAGGGTCTCTACCACGGCTTGCAATGCCCGGTGCAGAGTGGCGCTGGAGTTGGGGTAATCCGATTGGCCGCAGAAGTAGATGACGGGCTCGGTCATGTTCAGAGTGGCCCGCTTATTAAAGTAGATCTCGCGGCTGATCAAATCGAGGTTGGAGATGCTGTAGGCACCGCTGCCCTCGATGTAAAACTCCACCAGCTCTCCTTCCAGGTAGCGCTGCCACCACAGGGAAGCCTTCACCTGCTCCACATCGTCGAGAAAGTCGGCCCGCATTGCCGTCTTCAAGAGGCCGGTACGGCTTAGGCGCAGGTCGGGGGCCCTCTGTTGGACTTGGGAAGCAGACAACACCGAATCCAAATACCAGGCTTTCAGGACGATGATCGCCATGGGATCCCTCTGCGCTTAGCCTCAAAGGTACCTGATCTTTGGCAAGATCGTTAGTCTTGGTGTCGAAGTCAGCCCAACTCCAAGTGCAGGGCCAGATCCAGCAGTCGGTGGGCCAGGGTTGGCTTGGTCGCCAATGGGATCCGTTCTGGGTTTCCCTGCTGGGGGATCCAATAGCCTTGGTTGTGGCTGCTGCCAAAGCCGCTATCCGGTTGGTCGATGGGGTTGGCCACAATAGCATCCAGGCCCTTTTGGCGGAGCTTCTCTCTGGCCGGTGGCAAGGGATCCCCACTTTGGGCGGCAAAGCCGATGAGGCGTTGGCCAGGGCGTTTGTGGCGGGCCAGAGCTGCCAGCAGGTCAGGGATCGGCTCCAACGGCAACATCTGGGGTAGATCGGCTTTGGGCAGCTTCCCCGCGTAAACCTGAGAGGGGCGCACATCCCCCACAGCAGCAGCCATCCACAAGAGATCCGCCTGGGGAAATTCCGCCTGCAAAGCCGCCTCCAGTTGGGCTGCCGTCTCCACCGGAATGGCCCGAATGGCGAAGGGCGCTGGATCAAAGGAGATCCCCAACGGCCCATGGACCAGCGTCACTGTCGCCCCCCGGCAGGCTGCCGCCACCGCCAGCGCCACTCCCATCCGACCACTGGCCGGGTTGCCGATAAAACGCACTGCGTCGATGGGCTCCCGTGTACCCCCCGCCGTCACCAACACCCGCTTGCCCTGCCAATCTTTTTTCCCCCCTGTCCAGAGCAAAGCCCGCACATACTCCTGCAGGGCCTCCGGCTCCAACATGCGCCCTTCCCCCACCGCATCACAGGCCAAGCGGCCACTGGCCGTCGGCAAGGCCCAAAAACGGGGATCCTGCTGCAGCCGCTGCCAATTCTCGGCTACCTTCTCTGCCTTCCACATCTGCGTATTCATAGCCGGTGCCACCGCCACCGGACACTGGGAAGCCAGGATCACATTGGTGAGCAAATTATCCGCCAGCCCATGAGCCAACTTGCCCAAGGTGTTGGCCGACAAGGGCGCAATGAGGAGAGCCTCCGCCCATTCCCCCAACTCGATGTGCAGCGGTCGTCCTCGTGTTGCCTGCCAAAAGGCGGCATCGGTGAAAGCCGGTTGGCGAGACAAGGTGGCAAAAGCCAAAGGAGAAATAAAATGTTCCGCGGCTTTTGTCAAAACCACCTTGATCTCTGCTCCCTGCTGCACCAGAGCAGACACCAAAGCTGCCGTTTTGTAAGCAGCAATCCCCCCGCTCACCCCAATGAGGAGACGCCGCCCCGACCAAAAGGGATCCATATCGAGTGACACGCAAACAGCCTTGTTTCCAGTTTCCCTGCTTTTGCTCAATTCCGGCAGCGAAGCGGGGATCCCTCGCCCAAAGATACTTTTGACCCTGTCGAGAATAGGGCCTGAGGATCTGTCATTACCCAATTTCAGCCAAAGTCTCCCCCACAGGTTCTGGCCTTTAGAGGGAATTCCCCACTGCTGTTTTGCGCAACCACCCCTCAGATCCCATTGCGGTCGCTGACTTATTCCCTGTAATAAGAAGGAATTGGATCAAACTCTGTTGCAATCCCTGTTTGTTTCTGGCTACACTAACAGTTGTCCCTAAAACCATCTCGATATGGCTACAACCAGTAAACCAAAACCACTCACTGGCCAAGAGCTCCTCGACAAGGTAACTTCAATGGGAAATGCGGATCGCAAGGAAAAAGCTCGCGCCTGTGGTTATGTCACCTACACCAAGAATGGTCAGGAGCGAGTGAATCTGATGCAGTTTAACAACGCCCTGTTGAAGGCCGTTGGCGTGGATCTCGGCGCTAGTGACGAAAATGGATCCCGTGGCCGCGCTCCTACCTTCCGGGTTTCGGTTCATAAGAATGGCAACCTCCTGATTGGAGCTGCCTACACCAAGAAGATGGGCCTCAAGCCCGGAGATGAGTTCGAGATCAAGCTGGGCCACCATAACATCAAGCTGGAGCGGGTCAACTGATTTGCTGTCTCCCTGGATGCTTTTCCCTGCTGGTGAGTTCATCTCAGCTTGGGTAAAGCCTTTGGTATTCCTTTCGGCCTCTAGGGGCTTGGGAGCAGCGACCTCTTCCCTTCGCTCCGGTGCTCATTGTCTTTCTACTTTTCAGAACAAGGGATCCTCATGATCCGCTGGGGATCCCTGGCAGTTTGTACCTCATCAATGGCTGAAGTGTGGGTTAAGTTCGCTATTCTGACAACAGTTAAATTGGGTCTGCGGCAATGAACACTCCGACCGTACAAAATGTCTTTCGCCATTGGCGGCGGTGGCGAACTTGGGCGGGGCTGTTGTTGTTGGCAGCAGCGTTCTTTGTCATCGAGTCTCATCGGCAAGTTTGGCCTCAGTCGAATGCTTCTCAAAGTCAGGCATTTTTGGAGTGGGTGTCTTCCCAGCCTACCCCCGAACAGCAGGATGTTTTTGTGGATGGAGTCATTCGGCTGCAATTCAATCGGCCACTGGATCCCAATCTACAACGTCTGGCGGTTCAGTTGGATCCGCCGGCAGCGGTTATTTTTGATGTGCAGGGAGACGAGTTGTTGCTTAAGCCTCGGGATCCCTTGCGCTTTAGCACCCGTTACACCCTCACGCTTTCTCCCCAAGAGGGGCTGCCCCTCGAGCAGGCCATTCAGCTGAGTTTTCGCACCGAACCGCAATTTACCTACGAACGGGATGTCAAACCGCTGCTAGAAGCCAGTTGTGTGGGTTGCCATCAGCCGGCAGGACGGCAGCGCACCCAGTTGCTGGACAGTTATGAGGCCACGATGGCCTATGTCAGGCCCGGGGATCCCAATAGCGAGTTGATCAATCCCCGGTGGACGAGCCGCCACGCCTACATCCTCAACGCCACTAACCCCAACCGCCCCCAAGCTCGCGGCGGATCCCCTGAGATTGCTTACATTCAGGCCCGCGGGCTGCCCCTGTCCCGTCTGGGCTTTTGGACGCCGGAGGAAGTGGAGATCGTCCGCACCTGGATTGTGCAGGATGGCGCCCCCCGCACCAGCGCCCGCTTACAGATGGGCAACTGACAAGGCATCTGGAACTCAAGCCCCAACGCCATGACCCCTCCTCAACCCTTGGCCACCGTGATCCAGGGATCCCTGAGTCGGGGACTGGAGGCTCGCCTCAATCCCGGCGTCTCGGTAGAAGACTTGCGGGTGGGCAAATTCGTGGTGATCCAGGGGCAGCGCAACCGCTTCTTCGGCCTGCTCACCGACGTTACCCTAGAAACCAGCAACCCCCAGATCCTGGTCAACCCCCCCCGTCCTGAAGAGACCCTGCTGCGGGAAGTGCTGGCCGGTACCGGCACCTACGGCATCATTGCCCTCACCCCGATGCTGATGTTGGTGCCGCGGGAGATGGAGGGGGAGTATCCTCCGATCCATCCTGACTTGGCAGAGACTCAAACGGCTTCCACCACCCCCAGCCGAGAACTCCGTCCCGCTTACGCGATGGAGCTGCTGCCCGTGAAAACGGTGCCCGCCCATTTTTCACAGGTGTATGAGGCACGGGAACTGGACTTTCGCACCGTCTTCGGCTGGGAAGATGACCCAGAGCGGCGCAACTTTGCTATCGGCCAGCCCCTCGACATGGCTGTGCCCATCTGTTTGGACTTGGATCGCTGGGTGGAGCGCAGCAACGGCATTTTCGGCAAATCGGGCACCGGCAAGTCCTTTCTAGCCCGCCTGATCCTGGCCGGCATCATCCGCAAACGGGCAGCGGTGAACTTGATCTTTGACATGCACTCCGAGTACGGCTGGGAGGCGGCCAGCGAAGACAAACACGCCAGCACCGTCAAGGGCTTGCGGCAGCTCTTTCCCGGTCAGGTACAGATCTATACCCTGGATCCCGATTCCACCCGGCGGCGAGGGGTGCGGGATGCGCAGGAGCTCTTCATCGCCTACAACCAGATCGAGGTGGAGGATCTGGCCCTGTTGGCAGAGGAGCTGAACCTATCGGAAGCCAGCCTGGAAAACGCCATTATCCTGCGCAACGAGTTTGGCCGCGACTGGATCAGCCGCCTCTTGAGCCTTTCCAACACCGAGATTCAAGAGTTTTGCGAACAGAAAATGGGCAACAAAGCCTCGATGATGGCCCTGCAGCGCAAGCTCACCCGCCTTGACAACCTCAAGTACATCCGCAGCACCCTGCCCCACAACTACATCGGCCAGATTTTGGATGCCCTCAGCCGCGGCATTCACGTGGTTATCGAGTTTGGATCCCAGTCCAACTTGCTTTCCTACATGTTGGCTGCCAACGTCATCACCCGCCGCATTCACCAGGCCTACGTACATCAGACGGAGCGGTACTTGCAATCCAAAAATCCCCTCGACAAGCCCCGTCAACTATGCATCACCATTGAGGAGGCCCATCGCTTTTTGAATCCGCGGGCAGCCAAGCAGACCATTTTCGGCACCATTGCCCGCGAGATGCGCAAGTACTTTGTCACCCTGCTGGTGGTGGATCAGCGCCCTTCCAGCATCGACAGCGAGGTGATGTCGCAGTTGGGCACTCGCATCACGGCGCTGCTCAACGACGACCAAGATATCGAGGCGGTGTTCACAGGGGTGGCGGGTAGCCAGAACTTGAGAACGGTGTTGGCCAAGCTGGATTCCAAACAGCAAGCCCTAATTCTGGGCCATGCCGTGCCCATGCCAGTGGTGGTGCAAACCCGCCCCTACGACCAGCGGTTCTACGCCGAAATTGCCGATCCTGACTGGTCTCAGGCTGAGGATGCGGAGGTGCTCCTGGCCGCTCAGAAGGCCAAGGAGGAGCTGGGACTGTAGGGAGAGCTCCCCCAAAGTCCCGTCATCAAGCACAGCAGCAAGCACCGCAGGGGGGGGAAGGCCATCATCCCTCTCAGGATCCACCGCCGCATAACCACTACGGGCCAGTAGGAGTTGGAGAAAGTGCGGGTGAGCAGATCCGTGAAGAGCAGCACCACCCAGTTTTCCCAGCGGCGACGGCGACCGTAGCGGCGCAGGACTTTGACATCTCCCAGATCCTCATGCCGTCTCCAGGCGTCTAGGAGCACCTGGGCCAGGGCAGCGGCGTCGCGGATGCCGAGGTTGAGCCCTTGGCCAGCCACCGGATGGCAGTGGTGGGCGGCATCTCCCACCAAGGCAAGACGATGCTGATAGTAGCGGCGGCTTTGCCGTAGGCGAGCCGGGAAAACCTGGGGCCGGTTCAGCAAAGTGAGCTGGCCGCTCTGACCGCCGTAGTAGCGCTGCATCTCGGCCAAGAAGTCGGCCTGAGGAAGGGCCAGGGTGGCTTTGGCCTGCTCGTGGGGCATGATCCAGACCACCTGACAGCGGTTGCCGGGCAGGGGCAAGATGGCGAAGGGGCCGGCAGGCCAGAAGCGCTCGTAGGCAATGTTTTGGTGGTCTTGGGAAGGGGCCACCAAGGCGGTGATGCAGGACTGCCAATAGTCCCAGCCGTCGCTAGGGATCCCTGCCCACTGCCGCACCTGGGAGCGCAGGCCGTCGGCGGCGACCACCAGGGAGGCCCGCAGTTGGCGACGCCCCTGGGCCGTTTCCAGCTCTACCTCGGCTGCAGCCTTCCCATAGGTTACGCTCTCCACCTTGGCTTCGTAGTAGCAGCTAATTTTGGGATCGGCAGCCACCTGCTCCTGGAGCGCCTGCTGCAGCCAGGCATGCTCGCCACAGTAGAAAACTGCCGCTTCCCCCACATCCTCCGGTCTAAACGTCACCCGCTGGGGAGCGTTGGCGTCGGTTAAAATCACCTGAGCAAAGGGCGTAATGTGGGGAGCCAGCGCCTCCCACACCCCGACGGCCCGGAAGATGCGGATTGACAGCGGCGAAAGGGCATAGGCCAGGGGGCGCTGTTTGACTGCCTCAGCCGACTGGGCCTCAATGAGGGCCAACCGCAGGCCGGATCCCCGCAGGGCACAAGCTAGGGTTAAGCCCGCGATGCCTCCGCCGACGATAATCACGTCGTAGAGGGCTGCCAAAGTATCCGGAGTGGGAGCAAGAGTTGTCATCTCTCTTATTCTCCTATTGGCTGCTGTGGGCAACCACTTCTGTGCGGGTGGAGTCTGCCGACGTGGCGGCTCGCACGGCCCGGAACATGCCAAAGCGGCAGAGGCCGGTGCCGAAGGCCAGGCGCATGAGCAAGAAAGTGGGCACCTCCCGTAGCGACTTAATCAGGCCCACCAAGCCAAACTTCAGCAACCCTTCGGGACGGACAATGCCCTGCCAGATGGAATCCAGCCAAGAGGGAAGGGTCTCCTGAGTCCAGTCGGCGGTTTCCACTCGTCCTGCCACCAGGCCAGTAGCCTCCAACTGCTCGGCAAAGCCTTCGATGCTGGAGAAGGAAGGGTGTGACCATTGATCCAACAGTTGCCGCATCACCAGCCGCTCCCAAAAGTTCAGGGGCTTTTGCCGGTCGTCCCGCTGGTTCCAGTCCGCCACCACCAGGATTCCCCCTGGCTTCAACACCCGCAGCATCTCTTGGGCATAGCGGGCCTTGTCCGGCATGTGAGGCCCTGCCTCAATGGACCACACCACATCGAAGCTGGCATCGGGGAAGGGCAGGTCGAGGGCATCTGCCACCTGAAACTGGACAGGCAGATCAGGGGGGGTGAGCTCCTGGGCCCGCTTCACCTGCTGAGGACTGATGGTGATGCCGGTAACGACAAAGCCGTAGTCACGGGCCAAGATGCGGCAGCTCCCACCAATGCCGCAGCCCACATCCAACACGGTTGTCCCTGCAGGCAGTCGATCCAACCCCCCCCAGCGCACCATCTCGTGGACAAAGTCGTGCTTGGCCTGCAGAAAATTTTTTCGTTGGGGAGGAGAGCCGTAGTGGCCTAGGTGAATGTGTTCGCCCCAGTAAAACTCTAGGATCCCATCCCGAGTCCACTCGTCGTAAGACTTGGCCACAGAGGCGGGAGACTCGTATTTGCGAGCAGTCAACAGATAGGCTGCCAAGCCCACGGCCAGCAGCACAGCTATGCCCAAAGCCCAAAAGATTGGATTCATCGGATCAACCATGAAGTTTCTATGAAGTCCCTCTGCGTGGTGGCAATCATTGTCAGTTGGATGGCGGAGCCACAGGCAGAGTGCTTTCCGGTGTGGGGTCTGCCAATCCAGCCCAGCAAAGGCGCAATCCCATCTTGCCCCATCTGCTGGCTCAAGATGGAGTCTGGGGCAAAGGACGGCTGGGCGAGATTTTCCAGCACCCATTGGGATTGCTGCGATCGCCTGCTGGGCCGGGGCGGCAACCTCAGTAGCAGCGGCTGCTCCCTACCAAAGGTTGGCGGCGTAGCGAGCAGCTCCCCTCAGCCCCACCTGCGCATTCACCACCACCTGCACCGACAGTTGCTCCAGAAGAGGACGCATCCGCCCCTTATCCAAAAACGAGGACAAAAACTCCCCTTGATGCAGTAGGCGCAAGAGCTTGGGCGCGATCCCCCCAGCGATGAACAGGCCCCCGCGCGGCAATAGGTGTAGGGCAAAGTTCCCGACTGCAGCCCCGTACAGGCTGATGAAAAGCCGCAGACACTCCACCGCCAGAGGATCCCGTGCTTCCATGGCAGCATTGGCAATTTGGGCTGCCGGGTCAATATGCTTAGCTCCCTTTTCCCAAGCCTCAATTTGGGCCAGCAGCTGTTCTTCTCCTGAGCCCCACTGGCTATCCCGCAAAAATTGATAAATGGCAACGATCCCCTGCCCCGAGACCACCCGCTCGGTGGAGACACGTCCGTGCCGTTTTTGCAAATACCTCAAGAGCTCCCACTCCAGAGGGGTGCGCGGGGAAAAGTCCACGTGACCGCCCTCGCTGGCATGAACTTGGTAACCCCCTTCTCCCCAGGTAAGGTAAGCCTGCCCCAAACCCGTGCCTGCTCCCATCACGCCAATCGGAGCCCGCGGTTGACGCTCACCCACTTGCAAGGTGTCCAGATCCTGGTCGCTGAGGGCAAGCACGCCATACCCCACAGCGCTGAAGTCGTTGATCAAGGCTACGCGCGGGATCCCCAGCTCTGCGGCCAATTGGCTCGACTGCAGATCCCAGGGCAAGTTGGTCACTTTGGCAGTCTGTCCCTCAGACCCTGAGCCCCTTGTTTCCATGACGGGGCCGGCCACTGCAAAACAGGCGGCAGCAGGCTGTGGATCTCGCCCCAGCTCCCGCCGAGCCTGGGCCAGAAACTCTCCCACCATTGGGGCGAGGTTGGCGTAATCTTGGCTGGCATAGCGGCAGTGGTAAAGGCTGTGCTCGGGATCCTCGGCATTGACAAGGCTGAGGCTGGTTTTGGTGCCCCCGATGTCTCCTGCCAACAACAAGTCCATACAGTTTCCTCCGGCCAGCACCTCCTTCCCACCCTGACATCTCTGGAGAGAGAATGCCAGGCCCCCAAGGCTTCCCCGCTCCTGCTGGGGAGAAGAGGGAAGGGCAAAGAAGGTGCTATGTTAACTAATGTAAAGGTTTTTAATATTGCATTTTGTCTTCTACACCTTTTTTACCCCCTCTCCAAGATGAGCCTCTGCTGTCCTCTGAGCGTTTGGCCGGGCTGGATCCCCGCCCTCTCTCGGCTCAAAGGCGTTTTCGATCCCACCATGCCATTGGGGGAATGGCAGCTCTGCTGGTGTGCCTGCCGGTTTTTGTGCAAGCGCCCCTGGTGCGATATGCCCCTTGGGTCAGTTTGGTGATGTCTTTGGGCTGGCTGGGCCTTAGCTTGCATCTCTACTCCCAGCCCCGTACCCGCCTGTGGGGAGATTTGCTGTACGGCTTTACCCTGACTTGGCTGGCAGGATCCCTGTATTGGGGATGGCTGCGCTTTGAGCCTCTTTGGCACATGCCCATGGAAGCCTTGGGGATCCCGATTGTCTGGTGGGGGACACGGCGACGGTTTGCCCGCATCGGTACCTGGTTTTATCTCGGCTCCCTGTGGGGTACGGCGGTTACAGATCTCTACATTCACTCGGTGGGGCTGCTGCCTGAGTGGCGGCAGGCGATGCAGTTTGACCGGTTGGAGCAGGCGGTTGTCCCTTTTAGGGCGGCCCTCGACAAAATGGCTACCCCCTGGGGCCTGGGTTGGGGCATCGGCTTGGGCCTTCTGTTGCTGGGTGTTGGATTGTGGAGAGTCCAGGGATCCCGCCGCTTGCACCATTGGGCATTTGCGGGAGCAGTGCTGAATACCCTGTTGGTGGATGGGCTATTTGGCTGGGGGGCAGCTCTGCTGCGGTGAGCTGGGACATCCCCATAACTGATACATTTACGCTGAACACTGCTGAACATCACTGTTCAACTATGCAGCGATAGCATTCTGTTTGTTTCCAAACAGAATGGCGGTATCCCGC